>NZ_JBQSWK010000046.1:0-21160 GCF_052377065.1 Brachybacterium sp. AOP42-C2-15 | reverse complement strand
GACGATATTGCCCAGGGTCATCCCCAGGCCCGCCGCGGCCAGCACCCACGGCACCATCGACATGGCAGCGCCGGAGACCTGGGTGGCGATGTCGGCGACATAGCTGAAGACGGCGAACCCGCCGGCGAAGCCGACCGCCGCGATCGCCATGATCACCCAGAGCTGCAGGCGGCGCAGCGCGACGATCTCGTCGACCATCCGCCGGCCCGGGACCGGGGCCTGGGGCGGGACCGCCCAGCGCAGAGCGAGCACGGTGAGCACGAAGATCACGGCGATGACCAGGTAGACGACGCGCCAACCGGCGACCTGGCCGAGTGCGGTCATCAGCGGCACGCCCACGAGATTCGCGACGGTCAGGCCCGAAAGCGCGACGGCCACGCCCTTGCCCTGGCTGCCGGGCCCCATCAGGGAGGCCGCCAGGAGCGAGGCGACCCCGAAGTAGGCACCGTGCGGGAGGCCGGCGAGGAAGCGGGCGGCCACGGTGAGCTCGAAGGTCGGCATCAGCGCGGAGAGCAGCGTGCCCGCGACGAGGGCGACGGCCAGCGCGGTGATCATCGAGGTGCGGCTCCAGCGCACGGAGAGCAACGCCAGCACCGGCGCGCCGACGACGACGCCGAGCGCATAGGACGTGATCAGGAGCCCGGCCCGGGCGATGCCGGCATCGGGATCATCCGCCATCTGGGCGGGCAGCAGGCCGTCGGCGATGCCGGGCAGCAGGCCCATGGTCGCGAACTCGGAGGCGCCGATGCCCACGCCGCCGAGGGCCAGGGCGAACAGGGCCAGGGCGCGGCGCCGCGGCGTAATCTCGTGCGGGGCGGGGGGCGAGGCGGCGTCGGACGCCGCAGCGGGATCGGGTGCCGGCGTGGGGCGAGAGTCGGTGGTCAGGGTCATGGGAGTTCCTCGACTGTCGGAAGAGCAGATGCAGGAGGGCGTCATCGACCGAACGGACACAATAAGCCAACGCTGTTGCGTTACGTCAAGGGGGTGCGTCGTCGGATCCTCGTCACACGACCCTCGCGGGAGGCCGCCATGGCAGGATGAGCGCCGTGAAGTCGACCGGACCGCTGGACCGCGTGGCAGGCGCCCATGACGCCGCCGTGCTCGCCGTCGCGCGCCGCGGGGAACCGGTCGCACGCACCGGTCTGGCCGAGGCCCTGCAGGTCACACCCCAGGCGATCTCGAAGATCCTCACCCGGCTGATCGCCCGCGGGCTGATCGCGGAGATCGGCTCCTTCTCCTCCGGGCCCGGCAAGCCCACCACCCTGTACCGGATCGTCCCCGAGTCCCGGCGGGCGATCGGGCTGCATCTGACCCGCACGCGGCTGCACGGCGTGGTGGCGGACCTCACCGGGCAGATCCTGGAGCGGCGCAGCACGGAGATCGTCCCGGAGCAGCCCGTGCCCGCCCTGATCGCCACTCTGGCCGATGCGGCGCGGGAGCTCACCGGGCACGGGCCCGGCGAGCTGCTCGGCGTCGGGGTCGGGATGCCGGGACCGGTCGACGTCGTCGAGGGCGTCCACCTCGGCTCCTCCTCGAGCACCGACGCCTGGCGCGGGGCCTCGATCCGTGACCTGCTGCTGGACGAGCTGCGGATGCCGGTGCTGGTGGATCACGACTCCCGAGCCGCCCTGATCGGCGAGAGCTGGTCCCAGCCGGGCCTGCTGGACAATGCCGTGCTGGTGCTGGCCGAGGAGGGGCTCGGGGCCGCTCTGCGCCTGGACGGCACGATCGTGCGCGGCGCCCACTCCCGGGCCGGGGAGGCCGGGCACACCGTGGTGAACCTGGGCGGCGAGCCCTGCCCGTGCGGGCGCCGCGGCTGCGCCCAGGCCGAGTACCTCGCCGCCCAGCGGGACGGCGACACGCAGCGGGCCGCCGAGGTGCTCGCGACCGTGGTGCTGAACCTGGTGCGGCTGATGGATGTGGACCGGGTGGTGCTCGGCGGCCGCTCGGTCTACGCCCACCACCAGGTGACGATGGATGCGATCCGGGAGGCGATGGACCAGGGTCTGCGCGCCGGAGCCCGCGTGCACGTCGAGGTGCTGCTCTCCACCCGAGGGGTGGACCTCATCGCGGCCGGCGCCGCGTGCGAGGTGCTCGAGCACGAGTACGGGCTGCCCTCGGCGCTCATCGGACCCCCGCCCCGCTGAGGGCCCGCTCTGCATACTGCAGACGGATCAGCGGGGCTGACCCTCTCCGCGGGCGTCGACCCGCTCGCGGGCCGGGGCGAGCTCGATGCCGACCTGGTCCAGCTGCGCCAGCCGCCGCCGCGCCCGCAGGCGGAGCATGACGAGCGTGGCCAGCAGCATCCCGAAGCCGATCGTGGCGACCACTGTGCCGATCACGGTCGGGGCCGCGAGCCCGTACCCGGCCGAGATCACCGCGCCGCCCAGCAGCGCGCCGAGCGCATTGGCGACGTTGAAGGCGGCGTGGTGCAGGGAGGCGCCGAGCATCTCGGAACGGCCGGCGATGCGCATCAGCCAGGTCTGCATCGCCGGGGAGAGGATGGAGTGGGCGAAGTTGACGAGGAAGAAGGTGAGGGTCAGCCCCACCGGGCTGCTGACCACCAGCACCATCATCAGCATCGCGGCGATGTACAGCGGGAAGGCCACCAGCAGGGTGCCGTTCAGCGAGCGGTCGGTGCTCACCCCGCCGATCGCATTACCGATGGTCATCCCGAGCCCGGCCACGGCCAGCAGCACCGGGATGTAGCCGGGAGAGACACCGGCGACCTGGCGGCCGATGTCGGCGATATAGCTGAACACCGCGAAGGAGCCGGCAAAGCCGACGGCGGCGATCACCATCACCATCCACAGCTGGACGCGCCGGAAGGCGCGCAGCTCATCCCCCAGGCGTCGGCCGCGCGGGGCGGCCTGGGCGGGGATCGTGAGCACCAGGAGGATCGCCGTCAGCGCGAACACCCCGGCGACCACGAGGAAGGCGGCGCGCCAGCCCGCGCTCTGCCCGAGGGCGGTGAGCAGCGGCACGCCGGCGAGATTCGCGACGGTGAGTCCGGACATCGCCAGCGCCGCCCCCTTGCCCTGGGAACCGGGGCCCATCAGGGAGCTGGCCAGCAGCGCCGCCACGCCCAGGTAGGCACCATGCGGGAGCCCCGCGGCGAAGCGGGCGAGCATGGTCAGCTCGAAGCCGGGCATGAGGCCGGAGGCCAGGGTGCTCACGGTCAGCAGCACCGCGAACACCACGATCAGCGTGGTGCGGCTGAAGCGCACCGCGAGCAGGGACAGCAGCGGCGCGCCGATCACGACGCCGAGCGCGTACGCGCTGATCGCCCAGCCCGCCCTCGCGAGCCCCTGATCGGGGGTCTCCGCCATCATCTGCGGCAGCAGGGAGTCGGCGATCTCGGGCAGCAGGCCCATCGTGACGAACTCGGAAGAGCCGATCCCGAAGCCGCCCAGGGCGAGCGCGAACAGGGCCAGGGCGCGGCGCCAGGGCGACAGCGGCACCCGGGCCGGGGCCTGCGACGATGAGGCCTGCGACGACGGGGGCTGAGGAGCAGTGGGGGTCGAAGCGGTCACGGGGCACCTCCCGGCGCGGGGTGAGGGCCGACGCGATGTGGGAACGCCGGAGGGAACCGGGTCAGGACCATCGCCGTCGTGGAGGGGAAGAGGAGAATCGTGCGGGCATGCGAAGAGGTGCCAACGCGGCTCCAGCCTCCGCGCTCAGCACCTCGGGGACCACGCTATGCGGCGGCGGGACTCCTGCGCCAGAGGGTCCCGGCCCGGAAGGGAGTCGGGTCACACCCCGGGACGGGCCCCGAAGATCGCGGAGCCGACACGCACGATGGTGGCGCCTTCCTCGACGGCGATCTCCAGATCGCCGCTCATGCCCATCGACAGCTGCTCGAGCTCGGGGGCGCCCAGCTCCTCGCGGGCCCAGTCGCGCAGCTCGCGCAGCATCCGCAGGGAGGCGCGCACTGCGGCGTCATCGCTGGTGTTCGCGCCGATGGTCATGAGGCCGACGGGCCTCAGGGAGCTGCTCGCCCGCAGTCGCTCCACGATCGGTGCGATGGCATCCACGGTGGGCGCGAAGCCGCCCTTGGACTCCTCGCCGGAGGTGTTGACCTGCACCAGCACCTCGCGGGTCAGGCCGGCCGTCTCGGCGCGGCGCTCGAGCGCGTCGGCGATGCCCTCGCGGTCCACGCTGTGGATCAGCTCGGCGAAGCCCACGACGTCGCGGGCCTTGTTGGTCTGCAGACGGCCGATGAAGTGACGCGGCACCGCGTTGTCCACGAGCAGCGGATCGGCGTGCTTGGCGATCTCCTGCGCCCGGTTCTCCCCCACCGCGGCCCGTCGGCCCCGCTCGCGCAGCAGCTCCACCGCGACGGCGATCTCCACCGGGGTGCGCGTCTTGGTGGCCAGCAGTACGGTGATCTCACGGCTGTCGCGGCCCACCCGCTGTGCCGCTGCCTCCAGGCGGGAGAGCACCTCGTCGAGACGGGGTGCCATCCGCTCACGGTGGTCGAGGGCCAGGGAGGAGTCATCGGCAGGAACGGTCATGCTCCCATTGTGGCCGACATCGACGCAGCTCTGCGGCGAGCGCCCCGGCACCTGCGTCACAGTACCCCGGGAAGCAGCGAACAGCACGCTCCTCAGCTGCTTATCGCCGTGGTGCCCCCAGCGGGACTCGAACCCGCACTGTGCCGATTTTAAGTCGGCCGCCTCTGCCGATTGGGCTATGGGGGCGAGCAGCGGAGCCCCCAGTGCCGAGGCTCCTCACAGCGGGCAAGCCTATGCTGGAATGCATCATGACCGCTGCGATCCGGTCCCTCGCGGACTCCCTGCGCCGGTTCGGCGACGAACGCCTCGAGGCCCTGCTCGTCGCCCGACCGGATCTCACCTCGCCCCTTCCCCGCGGGATCGGCCCGCTCGCCGCTCGGGCCGCAGGCGCCACCTCCGCGCGGCGCGCCCTGGAGGCGCTGACCCTGCCGGAGCTGCATCTGGTCGAGGCCCTCGCCGTGCTCGAGGACGGCGCCTCCCCCGCCCGGCTGGCTGCGGCGGTCTCCGCGGACCCGCCCACGATCGCTCCCGCCCTGGAACGTCTGATCACCCTCGCCGTGGTCTGGGGCGAAGATGAGCTGCACCTGATCCGCCCCCTCCGGGAGGGGATGCGCACCCCTGCGGGTCTCGCCGCCGCGACTCCCCAGGACCCCAGCGCGCAGGAGGCGCAGCAGCGGGTGGAACGGGCCCGCAGCACGCATCCCGAGGTGCTGGAGACGCTCGCCTGGGGGCCCAGCGCGGTCACCGGTGGCGGCCGGCTCGCCGCAGAGCTGCTCGCCGCAGGCATCGTGGTGGCCGACGGAAAGTCACTGCACATCCCTCGCTCTGTCCAGCTCGCCCTGCGGGATGGCCGGCTGCGCCGCACCCATCTCGCGCAGCGTCCAGCCCCGGACGGCCCCGAGCTCACCGAACGGATCCCCGGCTCGCGCACCGCCCAGGCCGTCGAGCGCGCCTTCGAGGCTCTCCGCCTGCTGGGCACGGTGCGCGGCTTCGACGAGGACCCGCCGGGGGTCCTGCGCCGCGGAGGCCTCCCCCAACGGGACCTGCGCCGCCTGGCAGAGCGTGCCGGAGCACCGCTGCTGACCTACGCGACGGTCCTGCAGTCCGCCTGGCAGGCCGGGCTGATCGGCCACGACGGTCAGGAATGGCACCCCACTCAGGACTGGGATACGCACCGCCTGCTCGCCGCGGAGCAGCGCTGGGCGGAGCTGACGCTGGCCTGGGCGCGCGGACACCATCTCGCGGCGGTGGTGGGGACCCCGGACTCTTCCGGCACCGGCCGCTCCCTGCTGTCCGACCTCACCCGGCGCGACGGAGTGCGCACCCGCCGCGGCAGCCTGCTGCGGCTGCTGCGCACCTCCCCCGGCGTGGACGCGAGCGAGGAGTCCCTGGCCGCAGCCCTGGCGTGGGCGTTCCCGCTGGTCCCCGCCGAGGTGATCCAGGAGGAGACCGGCGCGCTGCTGGTCGAGGGACAGGCGCTGGGCCTGCTCGACGGCGGGGCGCTCACCGTGCTCGGCCACGAACTGGTCCTCGCTCTGGACGAGGAGATCACCAGCGCGGACGCCCGACTCGCCACCGTCCTCGCAGCGGAAGCCCCGACCCCGGTCGCCGAGGTGCTGCTGGATGCTGACCTGACCGCCGTCATCCCCGGCCGGCCCGCCGAGCGGCTGCTGCCGCTGCTGGACTGGACCGAAGTGGTCTCCCGCGGGGGTGCGTTGACGCTGCGCTTCACCACCGCCGCCGTGCGTCGGGCGCTCGGGGACGGCCGCGATGCGGAGGCGCTGCTGATCCTGCTGGAGGAGGTCTGCCGCACACCCGTTCCCCAGGCGCTGACCTACCTGCTGCGCGATGAGCAGCGTCGCCACGGCCGGGTGCAGGTCTCCCGAGCCACCACCGTGCTCACCGCGGACGTCGAGGTGCTCGACCTGCTGCAGGTCGCACCCGAGGCCGCCGTTCTGGACCTGCACCGGCTGGCCCCCACCGTCGCCGTCACCCTCTCCGAGCCCGGGTTCGCCCTGCAGATGGCCCGCCAGGCCGGGCTCTCCCCTCAGGCCGTCGGAGCGGACGGCCGCCCGGTCCCCGAGGAGCTGACCCATTCCCTGCGCGGAGGTCCGGTCGAGCCGGACCTGGTGACCATCGACGGCCCCGAGCTGCGGGTGCCCACCCTCGAGGCAGTGGCCCGGCTCCGCGCCGCGGAGGAGGGTGCAAGCGATCTCTCGGTCACCGATCGCCTGCTGGATGCGATCTCGCGCAATGACGAGATCCCGCTCGGCATCGTCGACGGGCGCGGCGGGGTGGTCGTGAAGCACGCCCAGCCGCTCTCCCTCGAAGGGGGTCGCCTGCGTGCCCGGGAGGTCGGCCGAGATGAGGAGTTCACGGTGCTCGTGCACCGCGTGACCCTGAGCTGAGTGGAACCGGGCGCCAGATGCCAGGAGCCAGGGCCCTGGTACGAGGGATCCGAAGGATTATGGGGAGTCCTCCCCATGGCGGACCCTCCCCCGGTTCGCGATAGTATTCCCGTCGCCAGGACCGGACGTATGAGAACACCCGACCTGGGGCCCGGCTCGTCACCGCCGGGGAATGATCATCAGGAAGAAGGGGATTCCCATGACCACACCCAACTCGGGTTACGACATCGAGGCCATCAAGAAGAAGGCCCTGATCTGGACCATCGTCGGCTTCATCTGCGGCGGCGTCATCTCCGGCGTGCTCGGCCTGCTCGGCTACCTCAAGGCCGATACCGAGCCGGAGACCGCACAGAAGTTCACGAAGTGGGCCATGATCCTCACGATCATCGTCATCGTTCTCTACGTGGTCGTCGGCATCCTCTACGCCGTCCTCGTCGGCGCGGCGATCTCGAGCGGCTCGATGTGATCTCGCACAGCGTTTGACGAAGGCCCCGGACCTGCTGGTCCGGGGCCTTCGTCGTACTCGGGGGCGGGGCACCGTCACCGGCACCCCGCCCCGTCGACCAGTCCTGCGTCAGATCGACTGAGCTCCTACCGCTCGCAAGCTCGCAGTACGTCGATCAGTCCTGCGTCAGATCGACTGAGCTCCTACCGCTCGCAAGCTCGCAGTACGTCGATCAGTCCTGCGCGATCAGTCCTGCTTCGTCTCGCGGCGATCCTCGGACCACTCCACGTGGAAGGTGCCCTCGGCGTCGACGCGCTGGTAGGTGTGCGCACCGAAGTAGTCGCGCTGGGCCTGGACCAGGGCGGCGGGGAGGCGCTCGGCGCGCACCGCGTCGTAGTACGACAGGGTCGAGGAGAACACCGGCACCGGGTAGCCGGTCGAGGCCGCGAAGGCCACGATGCGGCGCCAAGCCGGGATGCACTTGGCGATCTCGGTGGTGAAGTACTCGTCCGCCAGCAGCAGCGGGAGCTTCGCGTCGCGCTCGTACGCCTCGGTGATGCGATTGAGGAAGCGGGCGCGGATGATGCAGCCACCGCGCCAGATCCGGGCCATCGCACCCAGGTCGATGTCCCAGCCGAACTCCTCGGCACCGGCGGCGATCTCGTCGAAGCCCTGCGAGTAGGAGACCAGCTTCGCGGCGTAGAGCGCCTTCTGCAGGTCATCGATGAACTGGGCGGGGTCGGCGATCTCGAGGGTCTGCGCCTCGGCGGGCAGCACCTTGCGGCCGGCCTCACGCTGCGGCGTGGAGCCGGAGACGGAGCGGGCGAACGTCGCTTCGGCGATGCCGGTGACCGGGACGCCGAGGTCCAGGGCCGTCTGCACGGTCCAGGCGCCGGTGCCCTTCTGGGCCGCGCGGTCGAGGATGACATCCACGAACGGCTTGCCGGAGGAGGCGTCGGTGTGGTGGAGCACCTCGGCGGTGATCTCGATGAGGAACGACTCCAGGTCGCCCTTGTTCCACTCGGCGAAGACGTCACCGATCTCGGAGGCGCTCTTGCCGAGGGCCTTGGACATGAGGTCGTAGGCCTCGGAGATGACCTGCATGTCGGCATACTCGATGCCGTTGTGGACCATCTTCACGAAGTGGCCCGCACCGTCGGCGCCGACGTGGGTGCAGCACGGCGCGCCATCGACATGCGCGGAGATCTTCTCGAACATGGGGCCGAGGCGGTCGTAGGACTCCTTGGTGCCACCGGGCATGATCGAGGGGCCGTTCAGCGCGCCCTCCTCGCCACCGGAGACGCCGGTGCCCACGAAGTGCAGGCCCTTCTCGCGCAGCGCGGCTTCGCGGCGGCGGGTATCGCCGAACAGGGCGTTGCCGGCGTCGACGATGATGTCGCCCGGCTCCATGAGCGAGGCGAGCTCGTCGATCACGGCGTCGGTGGGCTTGCCGGCCTTGACCATGATGAGCGCGACGCGCGGTTTCTGCAGGGAGGCGACGAAGTCCGCCATGGACTCCGAGGGGTAGAACTCGCCGTCGCCGCTGTGATCGGTCATGACCTTCTCGGTCTTGGCGACGCTGCGGTTGTGGAGCGCCACCTTGAAGCCGTTGCGGGCGAAGTTGCGCGCCAGGTTGGAGCCCATCACCGCCATTCCGGTGACGCCGATGTCTGCCACATCGGCGGGGGACGGAGCGAAGCTAGCCATGGGTTCTCCTCATGTCGGGTGCTGTCGAGCCGGGCGGAACCTCGCGGCCGACGAGACGTCGACAGGTCGGGCGTCCCGGTCCATCAGCTCCCATCTTAGGGATGTTGCGCCGGAGGTGCTCGGCAGTGCCAGGGCTTGCCGTGACCGGAGAGCTCGGAGGGAAGCGCCTTTCGGGGCCCTCAGGCCCCGACAGCAGCGCTCTCGGGGATCACGCTCCGGCATTGTCGGGCCTTGAGCACAGCCTGCGCACCCGTACCGTGGTCCCCGCCCTGCACCGCCCTCACCGGCCCCGAGAGAGAGCACTCCCCATGACCGTCCCGTCGCCGTACTCCGCACCACCCTCCCGCAGCCCCCACAGCTACGGCGCCCCCGGGATCGACAGCTCCGCCACGGTGCCGCCGGCAGCAGCTGGAGGCGCCGGGAGGCGTCCGGGTGCGGGTCCAGCGCCCGGGACGGATCTCGCCGCGGACCTCGGGGCGGCCCTGCGCTTCGCCGGCACGGCGCTGCTGCGCAATCCGGTGTCCTACCTGGTCGTGGGGTTCATCTACTGCGCGATCTACACCGTGATCATCGTCGGCGGGATGATCGGTGCCACCGCCGCGATGTTCTCGCGTACCGACCAGTGGACCTCGGACTACGTCCCCGTCGTCGAGCTGGTCCTGTTCTACGCGATCATGCTGGGCGCGATGGTGCTCCTGATCCCGTTCAGCCTGATGTGGCAGTCGGCGTCCGGTCGCGCCGCGGAGATCGTCCTCCAGGGCGGTCGGCCCACCATCGGACAGGCGCTCGTGGGGCCCTGGCGCATCGTCCTGACCTCCCTGCTGTACGGCCTGATCGTGGCGGTGGGGATGCTCCTGTTCTACATTCCCGGGCTGATCGCCGCGGTGCTGTTCATGTTCGCGATCCCGGCGTCGGCCCGCGGTGCCGCCCCGGTGGCCGCGCTCAAGGAGAGCTATGCCCTGGTGCGCGCGAACCTCGGCACCGCGATCGTCGCGTACCTGGTGCTCTCGGTGATCCTCTCGATCGGAGCCACGATTGTGGTGGGCATCCTGGTGATGACCCCGTTCATCGTGCTCTTCGAGCTCGGGATGTACGAGCGGCTGCGAGGCCATGAGCTGCCGGAGCCGGCCCGCGCCGGAGCCCAGGCCTGCCCCTGAGCTCGGACTCAGACATTCCGAGCTTCGAGCCCCGAGCCCTGATCGGCCCGTACGGTGGGAGAGCGGCCTGCCGGCCTCACCTCGCTCCCCTCGAAAGGCAGCACTCCGTGCCCTCCCCCTCCCAGCCCGCGGATCAGTCCTCTCACGAACATGGGTCTTCCGACCCCTCCTTCTCCTCACAGCCCTCCCCACAGCCGAACGCGCCGGTGATCGCTGGTGGGCCGGTGGCCGTCGGCATCCGCTGGGCCTGGAACGCCTTCACCCGCAATCTCGGCGCCTTCCTGGTGCCGGCCCTGGTCTATGCCGTGATCCTCATCGTCGTGATCATCGCCTTCGTGATCCTCAGCGTCATGCTCTCGATCGCGCTGCAACGCAGCGGTGGAACGCCGGGATACGCCACTGAGGCACCGGCGTTCAGCGTCGGCAGCGTGCTCATCTCGCTCGTCGTGGCGCTCGTGAGCGCGCTGTGGGTCTCGGGCATCCTCCACGCCGGCACCGCAGTCCTCGCCGGCCGCCGCCCGACGATCAAGGAGGGCTTCGTCGGCACGGGGACCACCATCGCCGTGGCCTTCGTGGTCGCGCTCCTCAGCGCGGTGCTGGGACAGCTCGCGCAGGGCGTGAGCTTCGTGTTCTACGTCCCGGCGATCGTCGTCTCCGTTCTGCTCTACTTCGCCACCGTCGAGGCGGCCCGGGGAGCAGGGTTCGGCGAGGCGATCTCCGCCAGCGTGCGCCTCGTGACGAAGAACGTCGGAACAGTCGTCGTCACCATGCTGCTCGCGTTCGCGATCTGCCTGACCATGATCATCCCGATCCTCGCGGTGGCCGTGATCCCGGTCATGCAGCTGCTGGTGCTCGGCGTGCACCATCGGGTCACGGGCAACGCGCTCGTCGAGCCCGCTTCTGTCTGAGACCCCGGCGCAGCTCGAGTTCCGGCGTAGCCTCTTGTGATGACCGACGGCCCCCTCATCGTCCAGAGCGACAAGTCCCTCCTGCTCGAGGTCGACCATCCGCAGGCGCAGACCGCCCGCATCGCGATCGCCGCCTTCGCGGAGCTCGAGCGCGCCCCGGAGCATGTGCACACCTACCGGATCACGGATCTGGGACTGTGGAACGCGCGCGCCGCAGGCTATGACGCCGAATCGGTGGTCGCCGCGCTCGTGGACCACTCCCGCTACCCGGTCCCGCACTCGCTGCTGATCGACGTGGCGGACACGATGGACCGCTACGGCAGGCTCCAGCTCCGCTCGGATCCCGTCCACGGACTGGTGCTGCACGCACTGGATCGGGCGGTGCTCGAAGAGGTCTCACGGACCACGCGGATCCAGGGGATGCTCGGCGCCCGTCTCGATGAGACCACGATGGTGGTCCACCCTTCGGAGCGGGGCGCCCTCAAGCAGGCGCTGCTGAAGCTCGGCTGGCCGGCCGAGGATCATGCCGGCTATGTCGACGGCGAGGCCCACCCGATCTCCCTGCGGGAGGAGGACTGGCAGCTGCGCCCCTACCAGGAGGAGGCGGTGGACGGCTTTCGCCATGGCGGCAGCGGTGTGGTGGTGCTTCCCTGCGGCGCCGGAAAGACCCTCGTCGGCGCCGGGGCGATGGCCTCGATGCAGCGCACCACGCTGATCCTGGTGACTTCGACGGTCTCGGCCCGTCAGTGGAAGGACGAGCTGCTGCGCCGCACCACGCTGACCGAGGACGAGATCGGTGAGTACTCGGGGGCCGCCAAGGAGGTGCGCCCGGTGACGATCGCGACCTACCAGGTGCTGACCCTGAAGCGGAAGGGGATCCACCCGCATCTGGAGCTGATGAGCGCCCGTGACTGGGGTCTGATCATCTACGACGAGGTGCACCTGCTGCCGGCGCCTGTCTTCCGGATGACGGCGGACCTGCAGGCCAGGCGCCGGCTGGGGCTCACCGCGACGCTGGTGCGCGAGGACGGCCGGGAGGGTGAGGTGTTCTCCCTGATCGGCCCCAAGCGCTATGACGCCCCCTGGAAGGACATCGAGTCCCAGGGCTATATCGCCCCGGCGGACTGCACCGAGGTGCGGGTGACGATGCCGGCCTCGGACAGGATGGCCTACGCCATGGCCGAAGCCGCGGACCGCCCCCGACTGAGCGCCGCCCATGGCGCGAAGATCGACGTGGTGCAGAAGATCGCCTCCCGTCACCCGGGCGAGCCGATGCTCGTGATCGGGCAGTTCATCGACCAGCTCGAGGAGATCGCCGAACGCCTGGACGCCGACCTCATCACCGGCCAGACCCCGGTCAAGCGCCGCCAGGAGCTGTTCGACGCCTTCCGCACCGGTCAGATCGACCGTTTGGTCGTCTCGAAGGTCGCGAACTTCTCGATCGACCTGCCGGAGGCCTCCGTCGCGGTGCAGGTCTCCGGCGCCTTCGGCTCCCGCCAGGAGGAGGCGCAGCGACTGGGCCGCCTCCTCCGCCCGAAGGCGGACGGCCGCACCGCGCACTTCTACACCGTGGTCATGCGCGACACCCAGGATCAGGACTATGCCGCCCACCGTCAACGGTTCCTCGCCGAGCAGGGCTATGCGTACACGATCATGGACGCCGACGACCTCGAGGCTGCTGCGGAGGCGGACTGAGCCGTCCGGGACCCACCGGCGCTGACCGGCGGGCAGGCCGCTAGCTGGATAGAGTGGGGACGCATCCCAACCGCCGGCGCTCCGTCGGCCCTCCCCCCAGGAGATCGACAATGACCTCATCCGACGATTCCCTCCGTCCCACCGGTCACGACGGCGCACCCCGTCCCGTCTCCCCGACCTCCGGCCCGACCGACAGCACCGCGGGTGAGACCGTCGCGGGCACCGAACGCTCGACCACCGGGCGTCGCGCCGCTGAGCGGCCCGTCTCCCAGCCCACCACCTCGGAACCCGCCCCCGAGCTCGAACCCGTCGGCAGCGGCGGGAAGACCGCCGGCATGTGGATCGGGCTGATCCTCGGCGCGATCATCCTGGTGCTGCTGCTGATCTTCGTGATCCAGAACAACGTCACCGCCGGCTTCCGGTACTTCGGCGCAGAGTTCGATCTGCCCCTCGGAGTGGCGATGCTGCTCGCGGCGATCGCCGGCGCGCTGGTGATGGCGCTGGTCGGCTCGGTGCGGATGGTCCAGATGAGCTGGACGATCCGGAGGCTGCGCAAGCAGCAGGACAAGATCCACCGCGCCACCCGCTGAGCCCGTTCAGCTGACATCCAGCCGATTCCCAAGGTCGAGGAGGACGGTGGTCCCATGACGACGAGCGAAGAACAGGACTACGAAGCACGCCTGCTCGTGGTCGACGACGAACCCAACATCCGCGACCTGCTCGCGACCTCACTCCGTTTCGCCGGCTTCGAGGTGTTCACCGCCTCGACCGGCAATGAGGCGATCCGCGAGGCCACCGAGCATCAGCCCGACCTGGTGGTGCTCGACGTGATGCTGCCGGACATGGACGGTTTCACCGTCACCCGGCGCTTGCGCGACCGTGGTGAGCAGTACCCGATCCTCTTCCTCACTGCGAAGGACGAGACCCAGGACAAGGTCACCGGCCTCACCGTCGGCGGCGACGACTACGTCACCAAGCCCTTCAGCCTCGAAGAGGTCGTGGCCCGCATCCGTGCGGTGCTGCGCCGCACCCACGGCGGCTCCGAGCCCACCGTGGACAGCTCGCTGGTGGTCGCGGATCTGCGCCTGGACGAGGACTCCCACGAGGTCCACCGCGGGGACGTGAACATCGAGCTGTCCCCCACCGAGTTCAAGCTGCTGCGCTACCTGATGCTCAACGCCGGCCGGGTGGTCTCCAAGACCCAGATCCTCGACCACGTCTGGGACTACGACTGGTCCGGCGAGGTGGGGATCGTGGAGTCCTACATCTCCTACCTGCGCCGCAAAGTCGACGTCATCGGCGACCCGATGATCCACACCAAGCGCGGCATCGGCTACGTCCTGCGAGCCCCCGAAGGCTCCTGAGGCGTGGCGCTGCCGACCCTGCGCGCCGAACGGCCCGTGTCCCTGTGGACCCGGATCGTCGCCCTCATCTCGGCGCTGCTGGTGCTCGGCACGGTCGTCACCGGGAGCCTCTCCCTGTTCCTGCTGAACCGCACTTTGATCCAGTCCGTCGACAGCAACCTGCAGGCAGGCATGGGCGAGATGCTCGCCTTGGCCCAGCAGGAGCTGGAGGGGGACGACGACGCGATCCGCAACAGCACCTACACCCCGGTCGAATATGCGATCGAGATCCGGGACCGGGACGGGAGGCGCATCGACGGAGCCGTGGTCTACTACGGCCCCGGTGACATCGTCATCCCGTTCCCGACGCTGAGCGAGGAGCAGATCCTGCAGCAGGGCGGCCGCCCCTTCACGGTGCTGGACTCCGCGGAGAACCGGTGGCGGGTGGTGGCGATGCTGAACTCCGGACCCGACGGAGGCAGCGTGTACGTGGCGCTGCCGCTGACCGGTGTGGACCGCACCATGCATGAGATGGCACTGGTCATCGTGCTGGTGGGGACGATGGTGGTGCTGGTGGGCATGGGCCTCGGCGGGTATGTGACCCATCGGGCGCTCGAACCGCTGCGCGACGTCGAGGCGACCGCCTCCCAGATCGCCGGCGGTGACCTCTCCCGCCGGGTTCCGGTCACCCGCACCAGCCTCGAGGTCCATGATCTGGCCTTCTCCCTGAACGAGATGCTGGTGCGGATCGAGCAGGCGTTCGCCGCGCAGTCGACCTCCGAGGAGCGGGCCACCGCCTCCGAGGCGAAGATGCGTCGCTTCGTAGGCGATGCTTCCCATGAGCTGCGCACCCCGCTCGCAGCCATCCGCGGCTTCGGCGAGCTGTACCGGATGGGTGCCCTCCCCAAGGACGAGGACGTCGCCTCGGCGATGCGCCGCATTGAGGATGAGGCGAAGCGGATGGGCTCGCTGGTGGAGAATCTGCTGCGTCTGGCCCGGCTCGACGAGAAGCCGGAGCTCGCCCTGGATCCGGTGGACTTCACCGATGCCCTGTTCGATGCGGCCCAGGACCTGCGCGCGCTGGATCCCGGTCGGCAGGTGATGGTGACCTCGCTGTCGGGAACGCCGCTGTCCGTGCAGCCGCATCTGTCCATCGGCGTGCTCGGCGACGAGGCCTCCCTGCGACAGGTGATCCTGAACCTGGTGGGCAATGCGAACCGGCACACCCCCAAGGGTTCCCCGGTCGAGATCGCCGTCGGCTACCTCTCCCCGCAGCGGGTGCGGATCGAGATCCGGGACCACGGCGAGGGCATCGACGATGATCAGCGCGAGAAGGTGTTCGAGCGCTTCTACCGCACGGATGCCTCGCGGATGCGCTCGGCGACGCAGGGCGGCGGGGCGGGGCTCGGGCTCGCGATCGCGGCCTCGATCGTCCAGCAGCACGGCGGCACCATCGGGGTGTCCGAGACCGAGGGTGGCGGCGCCACCTTCTGGCTCGAGGTGCAGGGCACCGAGATCTCGCCGGAGGCCCGGGTGCGCCCGGATCAGCTGCGGGCGCTGAACGCGGAGAGCCCCGGCGAGGCCCCGGAGCAGGACGAGCCCTGAGCATCGAGAGGCCCTGAACGCCGAGGGGCACGGGGACGCGGGTTCCTCACCGAGGAGCCCGGGACGATGAGGTGCCAGAGCGGTGCGGTGCCAGAGCGGTGAGCGGCTGGGTCAGCGCCCGTCCTCGAGCACCTGGCCGATGAAAGCGGCCTCCCCACGAGCCCGCGCGAGCCGGTCCAGCAGCTCCAGAAGCTCCATCGCCTCACGGCGAGCGTGGTCGTCATGGGCTTCGATGCGCGGTGCGGCCGACGGGTCCTCCCTGGTCATCCGGAACGCGCCACGGGCGGCTTCACGCGCTGGCGGCAGCGGGTCCACGTGCCCGAGCTGGCCCACGATGAGGTCCCGCGGGACTCGCTCCAGGCCCAGAGCGGCGGCGTGCGCGGCGCTGCGCCGGGCGCGGGCTGCAGGACGGTCCAGGAGCTTCACCCGCAACCCGGACGAGATGAGGATCCGGGTCAGCTCCCTATCGCCCACGAACTGCACCCCGACCTCCCGCAGCGCCCCCTCTGCGGAGGTGGGCCAGTCGTAGTGGTCCAGGTCGAAGGAGCGGGGAGGCAGGCCCGCCCGGGCGGCGATCTCGTGCAGCTCCTCGAGCGAGGCGTCCGAGATCAGATGGCCCCACAGCAGTCCGTGGCGCGGCCAGCGCGGGGTGTCGGCGAAGACGGTCATGAGCGTGCTCCCTTCCAAGGATCCGGTGCAGTCTCGACTCGTCGGTGCTCGACACGTCGGGGTTCGCCCTGTCGGGTCGCGACCTGTCGGGTCGCACCCTGTCGAGTCGCGATCTGTCGGGCCGGGGCGGCGGAACCGGCCAGGAGGCGCAGCAGCCTTTCGAGCGGGCCGCGGTGGCCGTGGCTGCGCAGCAGAGCGGCCAGCAGGATCATCGCCAGCCAGGTCAGCAGCACGATCACCGCCGCACCGGCGGTACCGAGCCGCGCTCCGAGATCCAGGGCATAGGGCGGGAACAGGGCCAGGAACACGATCGACTGCCCGATATAGGCGCTCAGGGAGGCGGCACCGAGTGCCTCGATGCCACGGATCGACGAGCCCAGCAGCCGCTCGGCCCGCCCCACCCCCTGCTCGCCGCGGTGTCGCACGTGCTCGACCAGCAGCGCCGCGGCGGCGGCCAGACCGAGGGCTCCCACGATCCCCGAGTACTGGTGCACGACGCCCAGGATGCCCAGCAGCAGCTCGCTGTCCAGGTGCGCGTGACCGGGATCCAGCACCAGCGCGAGGGTCAGCGGGATCGCGCCGAGCACCCCGACCAGCAGCCCCCACCGCATCAGAGGGATCAGCAGGTCACGATTCGCGAGTACTTCCTCGAGCAGCCGCAGCCGGGCTGCAATCGCACCGAGCGCCATCGGGGTGAGCAGCCCGAGGTCCAGGAGCGGGGTGAGCGCGGTGCTGCGCAGCGCCGCCTCGGCCCGCAGCGCGAGGCCGGTGAGGTAATCGGGGGCGGAGGCCGCGGCGTATCCGCTGCCGCCGCTCAGCCCGATGGTCCCATCGGTCCAGCCCCACACGCCGAGCGCCGGCAGGGCGATCACGGCGACCAGCGGCATCACCATGCGGTGACGGGTGATCAGCAATGTGCAGAACATGCCGATGATCGCGTAGCCGACCAGGATGTCACCGCTGAACAGCAGGACCGCATGGGCGAGGCCGATCAGGAGCAGCACCAGATGGCGACGGAGCATGCGCAGCACGAAGCGCCCCGCACTCTCGCCGCGCTCCTGGGAGCGGCGGTGGAGGATCCCGATGCCGTAGCCGAAGAGCATCGCGAACAGCGGGAATCCGCGGTTGTCGGCGAACAGTGCGACGAGCACGTCCGCAGCACGATCCAGCGCGGTGGCGTCGAGCTGTTTCAGCAGCACCGTCCACTGCGAGCCGTGCAGCCACCCCACCGTGTTGGCCAGCGCGATGCCGAGCAGCGCGAGGCCGCGGGCGAGATCGGGCCCGCCGGCGCGGCGTGCAAGGGGGACGGAGGTCATCACCGCGCTCGCCGCGACCGGGAGCGTGCGGCGCTGCCGACGGGGCTGGTGCTCATGCGCGCCATGGTCCCACAGGGTGCTGGCCGATCCCGGCAGCGCCAGTCAGGCTCGGCGCACCCAGCGACGCTGCGCGAGCAGGAGAGCGAGGACCCCGCCGCCGAAGGTGAGCACGAGAGTGAGGCTCTGCCCGACCCTGGCAGCGACCACGAACCGGGTGGTGCCGGCCGCGCCGAGGGCGGCTGCCGCGTCCGATTCCAGGTTCATCAGGACGACGCTGGCCAGCAGCGTGCTCCCGGCGACCATGAGCCAGGCGAGCAGACTGATTCCGATGAACTGGGCAAGTGCGCCGATCCTGGAGGGCCGCTCCCCGAGTTGGATGGCGCGGCCGCCGACGAGTGCATGCGTCCACAGGATCGCCCCGGACCACAGCCCGATGTCCACGAGGTGGTCCCACCAGGTCATCGGCAGCGGTCCGAGTTCGGTGCTCCGGATGTCGAAGCTGCTCCAGTGCCTCGCATCGGGGAGCCACTGGGTCAGGCAGATGGCGCCGACGGCGCCGAGGGCGAGCACCAGCTGCCCGCCGCAGATCATGAGGGTGCGAGCGCGCACGGCGTCGGCGCGGGAGATCCCCAGCGCACTGCGCTGGTATCTGCCGTCCTCGGAGGCGTCGGCGAGATCCGCGGGCAGGCGCGCGGCGAGCAGGATCGCGACCACGCCGAGGCGGAGTTCGGCGAGGATGGCGACCAGCACGATCACCGCCGCGAGCAGCGCGTAGAGCAGGATCCGCCCGCGGTGGTGCTGCCACTCCAGCCCGAGCGCCCGTCCCAGCGAGGTCAAGGGGCGCGGCGCGGATCGCGCGGCAGTGCGCGAGTCAGCGGTGCCGGTCATCGTGAGACCTCCCGGAGGGTGAAGGTGAGGACGTCCTGGAGCGTGGGGCGGCGCAGATCCGTGAGCCCTTCCAGCCCCACTGCGTCCTCTGCGCGCACCAGCGCTTCGAGCTGGTCCCCGCTGCGGCGCGGACCTCGCAGCACCGCGGCGTGCTCACCCAGATGGTGAGGCGAGGTCGCGGCGGTGGCGCTGGCTGTGGCGCTGGTGGTCGTGGCGACCAGATGCTCCTCGATCAGATCGATCACGGAGCCCTCGAGCACGACACGACCCTCATGCAGCAGCACCAGGTGGTCCACGAACCGTTCGATCTCGCCGAGGTCATGGGTGGACAGCAGGATCGTGCGGTCCTCTCCCCCGGCCTGGTGCTCCCGCAGTTCGTCGAGCACGTCGGTGCGGGCCAGCGGGTCGAGCCGCGCGAAGGGCTCGTCGAGCAGGAGCAGATCGGGGCGGATGCCGAGTGCGACGGCGAGCAGCAGCCGGGTCCGCTGTCCGGCCGAGAGCCGGCGCAGCTGGGCACCAGGATCGATTCCCGCGCGACGCAGCAGGTCGCCGGTGAGGCGGGCGTCGTAGGAGGGCTCGACGCGGCGCTGGGCGAGCACCAGATCGTCGGCCGTCCAATGATCCGGCTGGAAAGGGGCGTCGGGGACGACGCCGACCCCGGCGGGCAGGGCGTCCTCTGCGCCCCCGAGGGGTGCTCCCAGCACTTCGATCGTGCCGGAGCTGGGCGCCAGCGCTCCGGACACTGTGCGCAGCAGGGTGGTCTTGCCGGCGCCGTTGGTGCCGACCAGCGCGGTGACCTGGCCGCTCGGCACCCCGAAGGTGACACCGCGCAGCACGTGACGCAGCGGCCGGGTCCATCGCTGCGCATCGGGCAGGTGGACATCGAGAGCACGGACCGTGATCGCGGCGACTGCGGGGCCCGCAGCGGGCAGGTCGAGAGGCATGCCGAGGGGCACGGTCATCTCACCGTTCCCGGTCGACCGGAGTCGAGGCCACGGATCCAGCGGCGCGCTGAGCTCCGCAAGCGGAGCAGGAGCACGGCGAGCAGCACCGCCAGCACCACTCCGACGATCACCATCCCGCCAGGGCCGGACCAGAGATCGAACCGCAGCACGATCTCCACCAGCGCAATCGGGATCGCCAGCACCACTCCGGCGAGGAAGTAGATCAGGATGCTGAGCACGGCCATGCTCCGCCCGGGCCGTCGCATCGTGCACTCGCCGCCGACGACGATCCCGGTCGCCACCAGGGCGGCCAGGGAGAGCAGCGCCCCGACCAGGATGATCGGGAGCTGCGGTGCGCCAGGGTCACCGGTGAAGGAGAAAGGCGCGGCTCCCCCTGCCGTCTCACGGCCCAGGAGCACCGAGATCACCGCACCAACGGCCACAGTCACGACCACCGCGGCATGCTCCACGCCGATCAGCGCCAGTCGACCGCGCACCCGGTCCGCACGGCTGAGCCCGAGGCTGGCTCTCAGCTCGTCGCGCTCGATGGTGTCGGCCCGGCCGTAGCGGTACCAGCCCAGAGCCGCCCAGAGGGTCAGCAGGCCGGCGTACTGGTCGGTGGCGAGCACCGCGCAGAGCAGCGCGAGCGCGCAGAGGAGGAGTGTGAGGGCCACGCGGCCGGCATTCAGCCGCAGCTCGGTGTGAAGGATGAGGCCCGTCGGCCGTTTATCGGTGGGCAGTCCGCGGGGAGTGCGTGCAGCGGTGGTGGTGCTCATCGGTGAGTCCTCCTCAGGGTGGGGGCATCGGTCCGCGCAGCGCGGAGCACATGCGTGACGATCTCGCTCACGTCGGGCCGGCGCAGGGACGCGCTGGTCGGTAACCCCACGGCGTCATCGACGGCGACCAGGGCCCGGGTGCGGGTACCGGTCGTCGTCGGCCCGATGAACGGCTGACCGGGCCCCGCCTCCGCGTCGGTGCGGTCCAGCTCGCACAGCAGGAACTCCTCCCGCAGGGATTCCACCTCCCCGCTGAGGACATCGCGCCCCTGCGCGATGACGACGAGCTGGTCGACGAAGCGCTCCATGCCGTCGAGGTCGTGGGTGGCCAGCAGGAGCGTGCGCTCCTTCTCGGCCATGAAGTCGCGCAGCACCTCGATCAGCTCCATCCGTGCGAGCGGATCGAGATGGGCGAAGGGCTCGTCCAGGATCAGCAGCTGCGGATCCTGAGCCAGGGCCGCGGCGAGCCCCAGCTGGGTTGCCTGGCCACGGGAGAGGCGGCGAAGCTCCCGCTGGTGCGGGACCCCGAAGGTGGTCAGGAGCTCCTCGAAGTGGGAGCTGTCGAAGCCGGGGACCACCCGGCGGCGCAGTCTGGCCACGTGCTGCGGGGTCCAGCGCCGCGGATGGGCCGAGATGTCGGGCATGCTCGCCGCCCCCTGCGGGGGATGCACCCGGGCGGGGCCGAGGGCTGTTCCGAGCACCTCGATGGTTCCCGTGGTGAACGCCAGTGCGCCGGTCACCGTGCGCAGGGTGGTGGTCTTGCCCGCCCCGTTGGCGCCGACCAG
>NZ_JBQSWK010000045.1:0-22042 GCF_052377065.1 Brachybacterium sp. AOP42-C2-15 | reverse complement strand
GGTGAAGCCCGTCGGTGCAATCGCGAAGGGCATCGCGCTGGGACCGCCGAGCATCTGCCGCGACGTGTCGACCTCGGAGACATCCCGGAGCACCGCGGGGTTGAGCTGCACGTCGGCGAACGCCTGCCGGGCACGGCCCAGCGAGAGCTCCGATTCCGCGGCGCCGTCGGTGTAGTCGAAGGCGGCCCGAGGCGTGCGACGCTTCGCGATCGCTCGCAGATCCTCGATGGTCAGCGCTGCGTGGAGCCGGCGCCGACGGGCGTTGACGTCGGGGGCCTTGAACTGCATCAGCTCGAGCAGTTCACGGGGCTGGGGGAGCTGTCTTCTCATGGGTCGTCTGCTTTCGATAGGCGCGACGTGGCACAGGGCCGTATGGCGTGATGATCTTGGAACGTCCGACAGGTCACCCGGAGGGGATCGACGGGCTGAACCGCTCCAGCTCAACGCTCGCCCGCACCAGCCCGCGCAGCGCGCCGTGCTCACCGGGGACGGCACCCAGCGCCCGGGCCTGCAGCGCGACGTTCCCCAGCGCCGTGGCCTCCATCGGGCCGGCGACCACCTCGATGCCGAGGGCATCCGCGGTGAGCTGATTCAGCAGCGCGTTGCGGCTCCCACCTCCCACCACATGCAGACGCTCCGGCAGCGGCATCCGGGCGAGCCGGCACGCGGTGTGGAGCTCCTCCCGGTAGGTCACGGCGAGGGACTCGAGGATGCAGCGCACCAGCTGCGCCGGGGTGCGGGGTCGCTCGTCCTCCCCTGCGAGCCGGCGGGCCGCGAGCATCACCCGGTCCGCCATCCGGCCGGGGGCGAGGAACGCCGGATCGGTGGGATCGATCCGGAAGCGATGAGCGGGCATCACGGCCGCGGCGGCGAGCAGATCGGCGAGATCCACGCGCGCCCCCTCCTCCTCCCATTGCCGGATCGACTCGCTGACCAGCCACATTCCTGCCACGTTCTTGAGGAAGCGGGTGGTGCCGTCGACCCCGCCCTCATTCGTGAATCCGGCCTCGAGCGCAGCCGCAGTGCTGACCGGTGCGCTCAGCTCGAGCCCGATCAGAGACCACGTGCCCGAGGAGATGAAGGCGACGGGGTGAGCATCGTCCGCGGCCGGCACCGCGAGCACCGCCGAAGCGGTGTCATGGGAGCCGACGGCGATGACCGGCACCTCACCGATCCCGAGCTCGCGCACGAGCTCCGGCAGCACTGTGCCCAGGCGCTCGCCGGGGGAGATCAGCGGCGCCAGCAGGTCCGGGTCCACGCCGGCAGCGGTCAGGAGCTCTGCGGACCATCCCTGCCCACCCACCGCGAGCATCCCGGTGCTCGACGCGTTGGTGCGCTCGGTGCGACGCTCGCCGGTGAGCAGGTACCCCAGCAGATCCGGGACCATCAGCAGCGTCGAGCCGGGAGGCAGCGTCGCCGGGCGGTCGTCGGCCACCAGCTGATAGAGCGTGTTGAAGGGCTGCTGGGCGATGCCGGTGAGCGTGTACTGCCGCTCGCGCGACACCTGCTCCGCGAAGGACTCCGGGATCCCGTCGGTGCGGTGATCGCGGTAGGCGACCACCTCGCCGAGGACTTCGCCGCTGCCGGGCACCGAAGCACCGTCAGCCCCGACGAGATCGGGACCCACCAGGCCGTAGTCCACCGCCCAGGAGTCGATCCCGATTGAGGCGAGGCCGGTCAGACCGCGCTCCACGGCCCCGTCGTGCGCGGCACGCAGCCCCTGTCGCACCTCTGCCCAGAGGGCGTCGATGTCCCAGCGCAGTTGTCCGTCCTCGTCCCGCAGCCGGTTCTCGAAGCGGTGTGCCGCGATCAGCTCGATGCGACCGTCCGCGAGGACCCCGAGCATCACCCGGCCCGAGGTCGCCCCCAGGTCGACCGCCGCGACGGCCAGCGGCTCCCCGGCACCCTGCGCGTCGTTCATCGCAGGAACGCGGCTGCGACCCCGGCATCGACCGGGATATGCAGGCCGGTGGTGTGCGAGAGATCCCCGGCGGTCAGTGCGAAGACGGCGTTCGCGACGTTCGCGGGCAGCACCTCCCGCTTCAGCAGCGTGCGCTGGGCGTAGAACTCGCCGAGGTCCTTCTCTTCGACCCCGTACACCTTCGCGCGGGAGGCGCCCCAGCCGCCGGCGAAGATGCCGGAGCCGCGGACCACCCCGTCGGGGTTGATGCCGTTGACGCGGATCTGGTGGCCGCCGAGCTCGGCGGCGAGCAGCCGCACCTGGTGGGCCTGATCGGCCTTGGTCGCCGAGTAGGCGATGTTGTTGGGCCCGGCGAACACGGAGTTCTTCGAGGAGATGTAGATGATGTCCCCGCCCATGGCCTGGTCGATCATCACCCGGGCCGTCTCGCGGGAGACCAGGAACGAGCCCCGCGCCATCACGTCGTGCTGGAGGTCCCAGTCCTTCGCGGTGGTCTCCAACAGCGGCTTGGACAGCGAGAGCCCGGCATTGTTGACGATCAGGTCCAGCCCACCGAAGGCGAGGACCGCCTCAGCGACGGCCTGCACCACGGCCGCTTCATCGGAGACGTCGGCGCGCAGCGCCACCGCCTTGTCGGACCCGCCCAGCTCCTGCGCGGTCTGCTCGGCATTCTCGAGGTTCAGGTCGGCGATGACGACGCAGGCATCCTCGGCGACCAGGCGCTCGGCGGTCGCCTTCCCGATCCCGGAGCCGCCGCCGGTGACGAGCGCGACCCGGCTCGCGAGCGGCTTGGGTGCGGGCTTGCGCTGCAGTTTCGCCTCTTCGAGGGACCAGTACTCGATGCGGAACTTCTCCGACTCGTCGATCGGGGAGTACGTCGAGATCGCTTCCGCGCCGCGCATCACGTTGATCGCGTTGACGTAGTACTCGCCGGCCACGCGCGCCGTCTGCTTGTCGGCCCCGAAGCTGAACATGCCCACGCCCGGGATCAGCACGATCGCCGGGTCGGCGCCGCGGATCGCGGGGGAGTCCGCCTCGGCGTGACGCTCGTAGTAGGCGGTGTAGTCCGTCCGGTACGCCTCATGCAGCTCCTTGAGCCGCGCGACCGAGTCCTCGATGCTCGCGCCGGACGGAAGGTCCAGCACGAGGGGCTTGACCTTCGTGCGCAAGAAGTGGTCGGGGCATGACGTGCCCAGCTCCGCGAGCGGGGCGAGCTTCTGGGAGGAGAGGAACTCGTGGACCGCCTCGGTGTCCGTCCAGTGCCCGACCATCGGCGAGTCCGTCGAGGCCAGCCCGCGCACGATCGGGAACAGGGCAGACGCCTTCGCCCGGCGCTCCGCCTCCGGGAGTGCAGCGCGACTCGCATCATGCGCCCCGAACGGCTCGGACGAGCCGGTGCGCTCGAGGAACGCGGTCGCCTCGGCGATGATCCGCAGCGAGTTCTCCTGCGCCTCCTGCGAGGTCTCGCCCCAGGCGGTGATGCCGTGCCCGCCGAGGATGCAGCCGATCGCGGCCGGGTTCTCCCCCTTGATCGCGGCGATGTCCAAGCCCAGCTGGAAGCCGGGCCGGCGCCACGGCACCCAGACCACCGTCTCGCCGAAGCACTCGCGGGTCAGTCGCTCGCCGTCGGCTGCGGTCGCCAGCGCGATCCCCGCGTCGGGATGCAGATGGTCCACGTGCGCGGCGTCGACCAGGGCGTGCATCGCGGTGTCGATCGACGGTGCGGCCCCGCCCTTGCCATGCAGGCAGTAGTCGAAGGCTGCGACCATCTCGTCCTCGCGCTCCACCCCGGGGTACACGTCCCGCAGGGCGCGCACCCGGTCCAGGCGCAGCACCGCCAGCCCCTTCTCCTCGAGGGTCCCCAGGTCGCCGCCGGAGCCCTTGACCCACAGCAGCTCGGTCTCCTCGCCGGTGACCGGATCGATGGCGGAGCCCTTGGCGGAGGTGTTCCCGCCGGCGTAGTTGGTGTTCTTCGGGTCGGAGCCCAGAGCGTTGGAGCGCTCCAGCAGGGCGGCGACGGTCTCGTGGGCGGAGCTCTTCTCGCTCATGCTCAGGCTCCCCATCCCATCTGGTTCCCGCCCACGCGCTCCGCGGCGACCTTCTCTTCATAGCCGCTGGCGCGGAAGGCCGCGAAGGGATCCGCCGGCAGGCCCCGCTCCTCACGGAAGGCGGCCAGCGCCGGGCGCACATCGGTCCAGAACGCGTCCATGAGGATCGCGTTCGCCTCGAGCACGTCGTTGCTCTCCTGGGCGGCGGCGAGCGCCTCCCGGTCCACCAGCAGTGCCTTGACCAGGGTCTCCTGCACGTTTATCACGGAGCGGATCTGGCCCTGGATCTTCGACTCCAGGTTGTGGCACTGATCGAGCATGAAGTTCACGCCGGCGGCGGGCCGGTGCGCCTCCTGCTGGACGATCTCGAAGAGGATCCGGAACAGCTGGAACGGATCCGCGGCGCCGACGATCAGGTCATCATCCCCGTAGTTGCGGGAGTTGAAGTCGAAGGCGCCGAGCCGGTTCTGGCGCAGCAGCTGGGCGACGATGAACTCGATGTTCGTGCCCGGGGCGTGATGCCCGGTATCGAGCACCACCTGCGCCTTCTCGCCGAGCGCCAGGCAGTGCAGGAGGCTCGTGCCCCAGTCCGGAACGTCAGTGTGGTAGAACGCCGGCTCGTAGAACTTGTACTCCAGCACCAGGCGCTCGTCGTCGCCGAGGCCCAGGTAGATCTCCTGCAGCGACTCCGCCAGTCGGTCCTGACGGGCGCGGATCGAGTCCTGGCCTGCGTAGTTGGTGCCGTCAGCCAGCCAGATCTTCATCTCCTTGGAGCCGGTGGCGCGCATGACGTCGATGCACTCGAGGTGATGGTCGATCGCCCGACGGCGCACGGACTTGTCACCGTGGGTGAGCGAGCCGAACTTGTACTCATCATCCTGGAAGGTGTTGGAGTTGATCATCCCCAGCGTCATGCCCTGCTCGGCGGCGTACTCACGCAGCGCACCGAAATCCTCGACCTTGTCCCAGGGGTAGTGCAGCGAGACCCGAGGCGCGGAGCCGGTGAAGGCGTGGGTCTGGGCGGCGTCGGCGATCTTCTCGAAGGGGTCGCGCGGGGTGCCGGGGGTGCCGAACACCTTGAATCGCGTACCGGAGTTGCCGTAGCCCCAGCTGGGGACCTCGATCGTGAACTCTGCGAGGTCGCGGGCGATCTCGGTGGGGAGGGTGGCTGGCGTGGGCATGGGGCGGTGCTCCTTCGGCGGCGGTATCTTCACGGCGTGCTGTGCCTGGCGGTCGGATCTGCGCGGTGTGCGCAGGGATCTCGAGCGAGAACACGGATCATGACCTCGTTGTTGAAACGACTCAATGGAGGTTAGCACGCGCTCTCTGTGGAGGGATAGGGCAAGTGTGTCGTCGTGCAGCGCCGCCCGCTCTCGAAAAGGACGGGGGCAGCGGCGACCGGTCCGCGAGCCTGCTCACCGCACAGGCGCTGGGCCGGTGGAATCCCGCCAGACGACCTTCGTGATCGATCGCCGATTCATCTCGGGGGAGTCGCCGCGCATCACCCGCAGCAGCTCCTCGAGCAGCTCCGCGCCGAGACGACGGTGGTCGATCGAGACGGTGGTCAGGGAGGGTGACATCCACGCGCCGAGCGGCAGGTCGTCCCAACCGGTCACGCTGAGATCTTCCGGCACTCGCCAGCCACGCTCGGCGGCGCCGCGGATGGCGCCGGCGGCCACGAGATCGTTGGCGGCGAGGACGGCAGTGACGGCCGTATCCGCCGGCAGCTCGCGGATCGCACGTCGGGCGCTCTCCGCATCCCAACCGCAGTCGATCACTCCGGCGGAATGCAGGCCGCGCTCCTGGACCGTGCGCAGGAAGGACTCGCGGCGCCTCTGTGAGGAGGGGTGGCTGTGGTCGCCGGTGAGGTGCAGCAGCTCGTGGTGCCCCTGGTCTGCGAGGTGGGTGACCAGCTCGGACATCCGGGATGCCTCGGAGAGCGGACCCACTCCGCGCATCTTCTCGTCGTAGACGGGTGCGGAGATGATCGGAGCGGTGCCGAGGCGCTGGCGGTCGGCTCCGGGCAGGTCGGTGAGAGAGAGCACCGCCTCGTACAGCCCGGAATCCGCGAGCTCCTCCACGCGACCACCGCGCAGCTCCTCGGGCGGCAGGGTGACCACCTCCACCGCGAAGCCCGCGTTCTGTGCGGCCTTGTTCGCGCCGGCGAGCACCTCCAGCGAGCTGTGGTCGTCGCCCGCGGGGAGTATCAAGGCCAGTCGCCCTGTGGATCGGTTGCGCATCGCTCGGGCCACGAGGTTCGGTCGATATCCGAGCTGGGCGACCGCCTCGTCGATATGCGCCGCGAGCATCGGGGACACGGTGGGGTCGTGCCGCAGATGTCGCGAGACCGTCTGATGGGAGACCCCTGCCAGGCGGGCGACGTCTCGGATGGTGGGGCGGCGGACGCCGTTCATGGGATCTCCTCGGTGGCATCGAGGCGTGGTGGCGGTCCACGCGCCGGGTGGGCGAGCGCCGCTTCCTGCGGGAGGGTGAGCGACGACTTCTGGTCACGATCTCACAACAGGTGACCGTTCATCCACGGAGCCGCATTGTCCTCGTGAGTGACAAGCGCGGGGACACTTCCGTTTCCGTGCGGCGGGCGGTGGCCTCGTGCTGTTGCAGGTCAAAGCCAGAGAGCTGCCCGACGGTGGGCGTCCCGTGCGGTACGGGACGAGAAGCGGATGAACGGTCACTCGGCGGTTTCTCCGACGATGCTTCGGTGGCCCGGAGGGATGCCGTCCAAGAATCTAGGGAAAGCGGTTGACAATCCACGCTGGAACGATTCAAACTTGCGGCCACCGACAAGGTCCGCCGGCTGTCCAGCCCCGAGGACCGCACGGTCCCGGGAGGCTCCGGTTCGATGAGGAAGGGGTGAGCCAGCAGATGACAACGTTGCATGAGTCCCGCCTGTCCGGCCCCGAACACCTCGAGGGCTGGATCATCGAGGGACCGATGGTGGCTTCTTTCCCCACCGGCGCCCTGCGGCTGGAGAGCGCAGCAGACCCCGCAGAGGGACAGGCCGCGAACTTCGTCGCCTGGCTGCCGATCAACCATGACGGGGACGTGCGCATCTCCTGGGACTTCCGGCCGCTGCGCGAGCCGGGCCTGGCCATGATCTTCTGGGCGGCGCAGGCCCGCGGCGGTGGCTCGGTCCACGATCCTGCCCTGCCCGCCCGCAGCGGGGAATACGAGCAGTACCATTCCGGCGCGATCGACGCCTACCACCTCTCCTACTTCCGCCGTATGTGGCCCACCGAGCGCAGCCTGCACACCTGCAATGTGCGCAAGAGCCACGGCTTCCACCTCGTCGCCCAGAGCGCGGACCCGCTCCCCGCCGTGCTCGATGTGGACCGTGCCTATCGGATGGTCCTCACCTGGCGAGGCGCCACCGTCGACCTCACGATCGACGGCATCCCGTGCCTCAGCTGGACCGATGACGGTGCCGTGGGCGGCCCCGCCCGCCACGGCGGCGCGATCGGGCTGCGCCAGATGGCACCGCTCATCGCCGAATACTCGAACCTCCGCATCGAGGCGCTCTGATGGGCCGCACCGTCCACGCACTCTCGAGCGCCACCGACCTGGTGCTGCGCGCTCTGGTGCTCCAGGGGATCTGGCTGCTGGGCACCCTGGCCGGCGGGATCGTGCTGGGCTGGGCTCCCGCGACCATGGCTGCGGTCGACGCCGCCGCCTGCGCTGACCGGGGCGAGCCGATCCGCTGGCGCCGCGCTGCCCGCATCTGGAAGGACTCCTTCTGGCGCAGCCAGGTCACGCTGGGCCTGCCCGGGGTGTTCCTGCTGCTGGCGGCCATGGCCGTGTTCAGCGAAGCCCTGCCTCTCGTCCTCCAGGTCGTGCTGGGGCTGGTCATCGTGCTGCTGCTGGTGGCGCTGGCCCACATCCCGGAGCTTGACCGTCGCTACCGCCTCCCCGCCACCAGGGTGTTCGGGCGCGCCGTGGTGCTGGGACTCGCCCAGGCCCCCACCTCGCTCGTGCTGCTCGCCGTGCTCGCGCTATGGAGCGGCGTGGTGCTCGCCCTGCCCGGCCTGCTCCCGTTCCTGGGGGCGGCCGTGCCGCTCCTGATCTGCCATCACCTCGTGGGTCGTTCCCTGGACCGCAACGAGGACCTGCTCTCCCGTCCGGCGGACCCGCCCACGACGGGTCACCGTGCTCGAACGGTCCCCGGCACAGTCGCCGGGCACCGGCCGAGCGCCGCACCCTCTGCCTGAACCTGCCGCTGCCGCGTGGCCCCCACGGGGCAGCTCCCACTGCGCGATGACGCACCCTGCGTCACCGCCTACGAAAGGAACAAGGATGTTCTCACGTCGTACCCTCCTCGGCGGCGCTGCCGCCGGTGCCACCGCCCTCGGACTCGCCGCCTGCGGCGGCGGAAGCTCCGCCGACGCCGAGGCCGAGATCACCACTCTGAAGATCATGGCGCCGCTCCTGTCCGATACGGCCCCGGATCCCGAGGGCCAGCTGCAGAAGGCCGTCGAGGAGCTCATCGGCATGCCGCTGGAGATCACCTGGGTGCCGAACTCCAGCTACGGCGACCGCGTCACCGTCACGATGGCCAGCGACAACATCCCTCACGTGATGGTGCAGACCGGCAAGACCGCCGAGTTCGCCCAGACCGCTGAGGCCGGCGGCTACTGGGACCTGACCGACATCCTCCCCGAGTACCCGAACCTCACCCCGGAGAACCCGGAGGTCGCCCACGGCGCCAGCATCAACGGCCGCACCTATGGGATCTTCCGGTTGCGCGACGCGATGCGCGCGGCGATCAGCATCCGCAAGGACTGGCTGGACAACCTCGGGCTCGCCGAGCCGGAGACCACCGATGACCTGATGGAGATCGCCCGCGCCTTCACCGAGGACGACCCCGCTGGGGACGGCTCGGCCACCACCGGCCTGATCATCCCCGCCTGGAGCGGCTATGGGAACAACGGCCCCTACGACCTCTGGGAGACCTGGTACGGCACCGCCAACGTCTGGAAGGACGAGGGCGGAACCCTCTCACCAGCGTTCCTCGCTCCGGAATTCATCGAGGCGAACCGCACGATGCGCACCATGGCTGAGGCCGGGCACATCAACGCCGACTTCGCGACCATGGACAGCGGCACCTGGAACGAGCCCTTCTTCAACGGTCAGGGCGGGATCATCGCCGACGTCTCCTCCCGCGGTCTGCAGCTGCAGGGCCTGTTCAAGGATGCGGACCCCGAGGGGTACCTCGACAAGGTCACCATGGTCGGCAACCTCAAGAACTCCGACGGCACCCTGTGGGCGCTGCCCACTCCCGGTTACTCCGGGTACCTGTCCATCCCGAAGGCCGCGGTGCCCGGTGACGCCCAGCTCGCGACCGTCCTGGCCGCGCTGGACAAGCTCTCCTCCGAGGAGGGCCAGCGCCTGCTGAACAACGGCCTCGAAGGGGTCAACTACGAGGTCGACGGCGAGCAGTCGGTTCCGATCGAGAGTGATGAGGCCTCGCTCGTGCAGAGCGACGTCTCCGCCTTCGCGCAGATCGGCAGCCAGTCCAACGGCTATCTCGGCCTGCCCGCCAAGCCCGAGGGAGAGGCGGAGGCGGCACTGGACGAGAAACGCAAGACCTTCCACGAATCCGACCTCGAATCGGCCGTTTTCAACCCCGGTGCTGCGTACATGTCGAAGTCATATCTCCAGAGCGGCGCGATCCTCGACCAGATCGTGGTGGACGCCCGGCTGAAGTTCCTCGCCGGCCAGATCGACGAAGCAGGCCTGACCTCCGAGCTCGAGCGCTGGACCAGCAGCGGTGGCCAGCAGGTCATCGATGAGATGAACGAGCTGTTCCAGCAGGGCTCGAACTGACCATCGGCCGGCGGGGGCGCCGCACCTCACGGCGCGCCCTCGCCCAGACCACGAGGACTGATCGACCATGGTCATGACGAACCACAGCCCCGGCGCCGCTGCCCCGGTGCCGCTGGAAGTGCAGGAGCCGCCCGCCCCGAAGGCGAGCAGCACCCACCGCAAGCGCAGCCTCCTGAAGCGGCTGCGCCGCTCCCCGATGCTGTACCTGATGCTGCTGCCGGGCATCGTCTACTTCGCGGTGTTCAAGTACGCCCCGATGTACGGCATCACCATCGCTTTCCAGGACTACCTGCCCTTCCTGGGCATGCAGGACAGCCCCTGGGTGGGATGGGACCACTTCGAGCGGCTCTTCAGCGGCCCGGACTTCGGACGCCTGCTGAGCAACACGCTGATCCTCGCCTTCCTCAACATCGTCATCGCGTTCCCGGCGCCGATCATCGTCGCGCTGATGCTCAACGAGCTGCGCAAGCAGATGCTGAAGAAGTTCATCCAGACCGCGATCTACATCCCCCACTTCCTGTCCTGGGCGATCGTCTCCGGCCTGACGTACCTGCTGTTCGCGCTCGACATCGGGCCGATCACGGTCCTGTTCAACGATCTCTTCGGCGGTCGGGTCAACTTCCTCGCGGACCCGGACTGGTTCCGGCCGCTGATCATGGCCCAGACCCTGTGGAAGGGCACCGGCTGGGGCACGATCATCTACCTCGCCGCCCTGGCGGGCGTGGACAAGCAGCAGTACGAGGCCGCGATGATCGACGGCGCCGGACGCTTCCAACAGCTGCGCCACGTCACGATCCCCGCGATCATCCCCACCGTGATCATCATGCTGATCCTCAACATCGGGAACTTCCTGGACACCGGATTCGAGCAGATCTACATGCTCACCAACTCGCTGAACCGCGAGGTGGCCGACGTCTTCGACACCTACGTCTACTTCATGGGCATCACCAACGGCGCCTACAGCTATTCGACGGCGATCGGGCTGTTCAAGTCCCTCGTCGGCCTCGTCCTGATCCTCGGCGCGAACTGGCTCGCGAAGAAGTTCACCGAGTCCTCACTGTTCTAGGAGCCCTTCGATGTCCATCAAGTACGACACCCGGCGGGACAAGATCTTCGACGGCGTCAACATCGCGCTGCTGCTCGGCTTCGCGGCGATCACGATCCTGCCGTTCCTCTACGTGCTCGCCGCCTCCTTCGCGACCGAGTCCGAGATCGCGTCTCGTCCGTTCTTCCTGTGGCCGGACACCCCGACCCTGGAGACCTACCGCTACATCTTCTCCACGGACACCTTCCTGCGCTCCCTGGCGGTGACCATCGGTGTCACGGCCGTGGGGACGCTGGTGCAGATCACGCTGACGATGCTGATGGCCTATCCGCTCTCGGACCCGAATCTCGTGGGCCGTGGCCTGATCATGCGTCTGGTGCTCTTCGCAATGCTGTTCTCCGGCGGCATGATCCCGCTGTTCCTGGTGGTCAAGGAGATGGGGCTGCTGGACTCCTACTGGGCGCTGATCCTGCCGATGGCGATCAACCCCTTCAACCTCATCGTCATCCGTACCTTCTTCCAACAGCTGCCCGGCGAGCTGCGGGAGGCGGCGGAGATCGACGGGGCGAACGAGTTCACGACCTTCTGGCGGATCATGCTGCCCCTGTCCAAGCCCGTGATCGCCACGTTCTCGCTGTTCTATGCGGTGTCGCTGTGGAACGACTTCATGTCGCCGCTGCTGTACATCTCCGACAGCTCGAAGTGGACGCTGCAGATGTTCGTGCGCCAGGTGACGATCTCGAGCGATCCCTCGACCACGCTGGGCAACCTCGATCCGAACTTCGTGCCCCCGAAGGAGGGGCTCAAGTTCGCGGTGATCGTCATCGCGACGCTCCCGATCATGCTCGTCTACCCCTTCCTGCAGAAGCACTTCGCGAAGGGAGTCATGATCGGCTCGGTCAAGGGCTGATCGAGAGCCTGCCCGTCCCGCCCTCCGTCCCCGCGTCACCACTCCTCTGAACGGAGCCAACATGTGCCCCGCCCTCCCGTCGACCCCGCTTCACCTGCTCGAGCCGCGCACCGGCACCGCCGCTGTGCCCTCCCAGTTCGGGGTGCCCTGGCCGCGGGGCGTGATGCCGCAGCCTCCGCGGTTCGACCTCGTCGACGCCTCGGGCAGCACGCCGGTGGACACCTGGGTCACCGCCCGCTGGCCCGACGGCTCGGTGAAGTGGACCGGCCATGCCGGCCTCGCCCCGGCCGGCGACGCCCGACTCGCCGTGGCACAGGGGGCCGATGCGCCCGACGGGACTTTCGCGCCCGACGCGCCCGAAGGGGCTGTCGCACCGGACGGGACCGTCGTTCTCGAGGTGTCCGAGCAGGCCGATGGGTCGATCACCGTGGACACCGGGGTACTGCGGGTGGTCGTCGCCCCGCATGACGAGGCACCGCTGCGCCGCCTTGAGGTCGACGGACGCCTGGTGGGCCAGGACGGGCGGATCATCGCCTCGTCAGCCGCCTCCCCGGACCAGGCCGCCACCCGGCGGGAGCATCGGGTGCGGACCACCGCGGTGCGGATCGAGCGGCGCGGCGCGCAGCAGGTGGTGCTGCGCCTGGAGGGGCACCACGAGGTGGCCGGCACTGAGGTGCTGCCCTTCGTGCTGCGCCTGACCGCCACCGCGGGCTCCCGCCGGCTGCGGGCAGTGCACTCCCTGGTCTGGGATGCGGATCCCGAGTCGCTGTTCCTCACCTCGCTCGGCCTGCGGCTCGAGGTGCCGCTGCGCAGCGCTCCGCATGACCGCCACGTGCGGCTGGCCGGCTCCGAGGGCGGGTTCCTCACCGAGGCGGTGCGCGGCCTGACCGGGCTGCGGCGCGACCCCGGCGAGCCGGTGCGTGAGGCGCAGATCGCCGGGCGTCCCACCCCGCCTCTCGAGTCCTGGGCACCGACCGTCTCCGGACGCCTGGAGCTGATCCCCACCTGGAACGACTGGACCCTGCGACAGCTCAGCGCCCACGGCTACACCCTCGCCAAGCGCACCGCCGGGGACCGTCCCTGGATCGCTGCGGGCGGCGGCACCCGCAGCCGCGGCTACGCCCTGCTCGGCGACCTCGAGGGCGCGATCGGGGTGGGGCTGCGGGACTTCTGGAAGCTGATCCCCACCCAGCTCGACATCACCGATGCCACGAGCGAGCTCGGCGCGGTCACCGCCTGGATGTACGCGCCGTCGGCCGAGCCGATGGACCTGCGGTTCTACCACGACGGCCTCGGCCAGAACAGCCATCCCGAGCAGCTCGAGGCCCTCGAGATCACCTACGAGGACTACGAGCCCGGCTATGGCGACGCGCGCGGCATCGCCCGCACCCACGAGCTCGTGATCGATGCCTTTGCCGCCACCCCGGAGCATCGGGAGCTCGCCGACCTCGCCGCCTCCAGCGCTCTTCCCCCTCAGCTGCTCGCCGCGCCCGCCCGGCTGCGAGAAGCCGGGGTGCTCGGCACCTGGGAGGTGGTGGACCGCTCCACCCCGCAGCGGGCGGCGATCGAGGACCGCCTGGTGTGGCTGCGCGAGTTCTACCGAGACCAGGTCGACCAGCGCACCTGGTACGGGTTCTGGGACTACGGCGACGTGATGCACACCTATGACGCGGACCGCCACGCCTGGCGCTACGACGTGGGCGGCTACGCCTGGGACAACTCCGAGCTGTCCCCGGACCTCTGGCTCTGGCTGGACGCGCTGCGCAGCGGCTCGGCCGATGCCTTCCGCCTCGCCGAGGCGATGACCCGCCACACCAGCGAGGTCGACGTGTACCACGCAGGCCGGTTCGCTGGGCTCGGCACCCGCCACAACGTGCAGCACTTCGGCTGCAGCGCCAAGCAGCTGCGGATCTCCAACGCCCTCTACCGGCGGTACTTCTACTACCTCACGGCCGACGAGCGCACCGGGGAGCTGCTCGACGAGATCGCCGCCTCGGAGCACGCGCTGCTCGCCGTGGACGCCACCCGCAAGGTCCGCAGCGACCGGTACGACCCCGATCCCCGCGCCGTCGCGATCGGTCTCGGCACGGATCTGGGTGCTCTGCTCGGCGCCTGGATCACCGCCTGGGAGCGGCACGGCGATGCCGAGGCGGAGGCCAAGGTGCGCGGGGCGCTCGCCGGCGTCGGTGCGCTCCCGCAAGGCTTCTTCACCGGAGAGGCGCTGTGGGACCTGGAGACTCACCGCTTCGACACCTCTCGCGACCGGGTGCAGGTCTCCCACCTCGCGGCGGTCTTCGGGCTGGTCGAAGTGGTCGCCGAGGCGATCGAGCTGGTCGATGATCCGGCATTCGAGGCCGCCTGGCTCGAGTACTGCCGCTACTACCTCGCCGCCCCCGAGGAGCAGACCGAGCGCTTCGGTACCCCGTTGAAGGGCATCTCGCTGGTCCCCGCCTACAGCCGGCTGCTCGCGATCGCCGCCGCCCGCCGCAGCGATCCCGAGCTCGCCGCCCGCGCTTGGGATGCGTTCTTCGTGGGGCTCGGCGATCAGCTGAACATCAACGCGCTGGTCGCTGAACCGATCTGGCAGCGCACCCGGATCGATGGACCCACCGTGCTCGAGCCCGTCGACGAGGCGGCGTTCGTGTCCACCAACGACGCCGCCCAGTACGGACTCGCCGCGATCCAGAACCTGGCCCTGATCGGCGAGCGCTTGCCGCAGACTGTTCCCACCCCCTCGCCGAAGGAGCCCCGATGAGCGCCACCGACCTGGCTGCCCTCCTGGCCACCAGCTCCGCCCGCAGCCACCACCGCTGCTGCTTCCTGCTCCAGGTGCGCACCGAGCGCCTGGCCGACTACGTCGCCGCCCACCAGGACGTCTGGGAGGAGATGCGCGAGGCGCTGAGCGCGGCCGGCTGGCGCAACTATTCGCTCTTCCTGCGACCCGAGGATGGCATGGTGGTCGGCTACTTCGAGGCCGACGACGTCGACGCCGCGCAGCGCGCGATGGCCCGCGCCGCGATCTCCCCGCGCTGGGAAGCGGCGATGGGGGAGTACTTCACCCCGGGCGGCGGCGAGAAGCAGCTGCTGCCGCAGTACTTCCACCTTCCCTGACCGCCCGACCTCCTCGGGCGCACTGCCCGCCCCGCCCCGCCCCACGCCACCGCACCCGCCCCACCCCATCCCGCGTCGCCCGCGACCGCGGGCACCACCTGCACCACCGCCACCGCCGGCACCACCACCACCGAACATGAGGAGCCCGATGAGCTCGCCCGCCCCGCACCCCATCCAGCCTGCGCTGTCAGAGTCCGTCCAGGTCATCAACCCGGACGGCGCCTGGTGCTGGTTCCAGGACGAACGCGCGCTGGTGGATCCCGAGGCCGGGCTGCTCGTCGTCGGCTCCATCGCCTCCGGTGGTGCGGACCAGGATCCGGCCCGGCGCGGCGACCTCGACCTCACCGTCGTCGACCTCGCCGCCGGCACCGCACAGGTGGTCACCCTCCACCCGGGGTTCGAAGCTGATGATCATGACGTGCCGGCACTGTGGCGCCGGCCGGACGGCCGCTGGCTCGCGGTCTACGCCCGGCACAAGACCGACAACCTCACCCACTGGCGGATCAGCGAGCCCGGAGACCCCACCCGCTGGGACGAGGAGCGCGTCTACGACTGGAGCGAGCACACCGGCGGGCGCGGCGTCACCTACTCGAACCTCCACGAGATCGACGGCCGCCTCTACTGCTTCGCACGCGCCGTCAATGACGACCCCTGCGCCCTGGTCTCCGACGATCACGGAGACACCTGGAGCTACGCCGGCAAGCTCTTCGACCGCCCGAAGATCGGCTACGTCAACGGCTACGCCCGCTACGCCGACGGTGCTGCCGGACTGCATGTGCTGGTCACCGACCATCACCCGCGCGACGTCGACAACTCGATCTACCACGGCACCCTCTCTCGCGGCCGCCTCCACGACAGCACGGGCCGGCCGCTGGAGTCCGCACTGTTCGCCGAGCCCGTCCCGGAACAGGCCCAGCTCACCACCGTGCTCGCGACCGGCATCGAACTCGGCGGGGCGCAGCTCAGCCATGCCTGGACCACCGATATCCGTGAGGCCGATGGCCAGCTCGCCGCAGTGATGACGGCGCGCGCGAACCACCGCGCCGAGCCCGATGGTGCGGACCTGGGCCGCAACGTTCCCGTCGACGATCTGCGCCTCGTCTACGCACGGCTCGGAGCCGACGGGCAGTGGACGCTCTCACCGCTCGCCCACGCGGGACCGGGCCTGCTGCCCCATGAGCAGGACTACTCGGGCCTGGCGGCGATCGACCCCTATGACGTCTCCACCGTCTACGTGTCCACCCCGGTCGATCCGCGCGACGGCACCCGCCATGACCACCATGAGATCTACCGTGGACGCAGCGCCGATGGCGGGCGAGGCTGGGACTGGTCACCGGTGACCGAGCACTCCACGGTCGACAACCTGCGTCCGATCGTCGCCCCGGGCGATCCGAGCACCACCCATCTGCTCTGGTTCCGCGGCGACATGCGCTCCTCCCAGGACTACGACTGCGAGGTCGTGCTCCGCAGCAGCCCGCGCTGACGGTCACCCACGCCCCAGCGCCCCTCGCACCCCCTCCGAAAGGACCCCTCGATGACCGAGCAGACCTCCCCGGATCTCCGTCCCGCCCTCCGTGATCCCGCAGCGGAGGTGACCGCCGCCCCCACCGCCCTGGGTGAGATGGAGCGACGGCTGCGCACCCTCGGCGGCGTCGCCGCCTGGGACGATCTCGACCTGGAGGTGCACCGCCTCTGGGACGAGCCGTACGGCCCCGCCGAGGACTGGGAACTGCAGATCGAGGACCGCGAGATCCCCGGCCCCCACGGGCCCGTGCCCGTGCGCATCTACACCCCGCAGACTGCGGCAGCCGGACCACGCCCCTGCCTGATCTGGTGCCACGGCGGCGGCTTCATGCACGGCGACCTCGACATGCCCGAAGGTGACCACGTGGCGCGCGGCGTCGCGGGCCGTGCGGACGCCGTCGTGATCTCCGTTGACTACCGCCTCTGCGACGAGATCGACGGAACGCCAGCTCGGGCTTTCCCCGGCGGCCCCGAGCACGTCCTCGCGCCGATCCCGCTGGATGACGTCTGCGCGGCAGTCGCCTGGGCCCGGCAGAGCGCCGACGCACTGGGCATCGACCCTGGACGGGTCGCGCTCGGCGGGGCGAGCGCGGGTGGCAACCTCGCGGCGACGGCCTCCCTGCGCCTGGCCGATGAGGGCACCCCGCTCGCCGCCTCCCTGCTGCTGTACCTGGTCGCCCATCCGCTGCGCTCCGAGCCTGACGCCGAGGAGGCCCAGGCGCTCGACGCGACCCCGCCGATGCTGCGCTTCTCCCTGGATACGATGCGCGCGATGTCCGGCAACTACATCGGCCGGCCCCTCGAGGAGGCGACGCCCTACGACTTCCCGGGGCTCGCCACCCGTGAGCAGCTGGCAGTGCTGCCGCGCACCTATGTCGAGACCGATGAGTACGACGACCTGCGCGTCAGCGGCCGCCGCTACGCGCAGCAGCTCGACGAGGCCGGGGTCGACGTCGAGTACGTCGTGCGCCGCGGCGTGTGCCACGGGCACCTCAACCGAGTGGGCCTCGTGGAGGCACGCGAATCGATGGACCGGATGGGAGAGATCGTCCGCGGGCTGTGAACTGCGAGTTCTGAGCTCTGAGCTCTGAGCTGTGAACCGACGCCGGGAGCACGGGAACGACGGAAGGATGAGGGACGCCATGCAGCCTCCGCAGCACGGGATCATCGCCCCGGACCGGGATGTCCTCGCGATCCTCGCCGCCGGCGCCGACTACGTCGAGCCGACGATCGTCGGGAACGTGATCGTGCAGGACCAGGATGGCCGCTGGCAGGCCGACCCGGCGCTGCGAGACCGGGCGCCCTCCCCGTCCTTCGCGATCCTCTGCCCCGGCGAGCTGAGGCTCTCCGACCCGGCATTCCCCCTCGACCAGGTCCGCGATTACCTGCAGATCGCCTTCGCCGCAGTCTCCGCCCTGGCCCGGCCCGGCGCCATGGTGGTGCTCGGCAGCGGCGGCGCGCGGCGTCTCCCCGAAGGAGTGGATCCGCGTGCGGGGCGCCAGCAGTTCGCACGCGCCGTGCAGGTGGCCCGTGACGTCGCCGCCGATCACGGACTCGAGGTGATCCTCGAGCCGCTGCATCGCGGGGAGACCGACCTGATCAACACCCTGGCCGAGGCGATCGAGTTCCTCGACGAATTCGGGATGGGCGAGGTCAGGGTCGTCGCGGACCTCTTCCACGTCATGCTCGAACAGGAGCCGCTCGCAGTGGTTCGTGCCCACGCGGGCCGCGTCGCGCACGCCCACATCGCCGACACCGGCCGTCTCCCACCCGGTCAGGGCGACTGGCCGCTCGCCGAGTTCCTGCACGCGCTGCGCGGCGGCGGCTACCTGGGACATGTCTCGATCGAGTGCACCTGGATCGATGTCGCCTCCGAGGCCGGTCCCGCGCTCGCCGCGGTCCGCGCCGCGGATCCGGTGCGGACGACCTAGATCCTGAACCGGACGCTGGCCCCGGGAACCTGCCGCGGCCGCCGTCGACCGTCGTCTATGCAGCTGGGCGGCCTCAGCGATCGTCGAGCGTCGCCGTCGCGGCGAGGCCCAGGCGGCTGCCGCAACGTCGAGATCGGCCGTTCTGGGCCGTGATCTTTCCGTGACATACATTGCTCGACAGCCCTTATTTCAAGGGTTAGCGTAAGGCTTGTCGCGACTGGTCCGCATTGGAGCGCACCTCTTGCCGAAGCCGCTTTCGGGCCCGCCCCGACAGGATGAGGAAGAGAGGGAGGCCCGGTGGCGACGAAGACGTCCAAGGACATCCGCAACGAGAGCCGGTTCATGGTGCTGCGGACGGTCTATGTCCAGCACACGGTCACCCGGGCGCAGATCAGCGCCGAGACCGGGCTCAGCCCCGGCACGGTGACCACGCTGGTCGGCGAGCTCGTGGAGGAGGGCGTCCTGCAGGAAGCCGGGCAGATCTCCTCGCAGGGGGGACGCCCCACGGCGACGTTCCAGGCGAACCCGGGCCGAGGAGCACTGCTCGCGGTGGATGTCGCCGAGACCTACGTGCGGGTGGATCTCTACGACCTCTCCTTGGCCCGCCTCGACCAGGAACGCGTCGAGCTGGCACCGGGCACCCAGAACATCGACTCGATCGCCGAGCACATCGGTGACTGCACAGATCTGATGCTGGAGCGCCATCCGGAGCTCGATGGGAAGGTGCTCGGGGCCGGGATCTCCCTGCCGGGCCAGGTCGCCCCCGCCCGCGGGGTGACCGTCTTCGCCCCGAACTGGGGATGGCACAAGGTGCCGCTGCTCGACGCCCTCGAACGGGCTGTCCCCGTCCCGGTGCGGATCGACAACCCGCTGATGGCCTTGGCGACCGGGGAACTGTGGTTCGGCGCAGGCCGTCGCTTCCGCAATTTCGTCGCGGTGAACCTGGGCACCGGGGTCGGGGCAGGAATCATCATCGACGGGCAGCTGCTGCGCGGGCCGGGGAACTCCGCCGGCGAATGGGGGCACACCACCCTGATCTGGAACGGACGTGCCTGCGGCTGCGGCCGGAAAGGCTGCGTCGAGGCGTACGTCGGGGTCGAGGGGATCCGCGCCACACTCTGCGAGATCGCCCCGGAGCACGAGCTGCTGGAGGTCACCCACCATCGCACCTTCATCGAGCGCCTCATGCGGGCGGACGCCGCTGGTGACTCTTCCGCGCAGGAGGCGCTGCTGCGCACGGGTGACTACCTCTCGGCAGGTATCGGCAATCTGGTGAACCTCCTGAATCCGGAGCATGTCTCCGTCTTGGGATGGATCACCCGCTATGCCGGTGCTGAGCTCCACGACCGCGTACGGGAACGTATCGCGCAGGAGTGCCTTCCGGGCCCTTCGAGCATGTTCAGCATGGAGTTCACGGAGGCCGACGGTGAGGGCGTGAGCCTGGGGATGGCGGTGCTCGCACTCGAAGGGTTCCTGGAGCGGGTGGGCCTGCCGAGCCCATCGAGCGCGCCGGCTGCGACGTCCCCGGCCGAGGACGGGGCTCGGCGGCCTGGCTGGGCGGTGCCGCATTCGGCATCGAGCGCCTCCCGCCGCTGATTTCGAGATCTCCGGTCCGCGCGAGATCCCCGGTCTCCTACAGTGGGCCCATGAATCCCGCGCGCAGCGCCCGTGAAGGCGCCGAATCTGTCGAGAACGCCGCCGAGGACGTCGCCGAGAACCCTGCGTTCGAGGCCATCGCCCGCGGCGGGTTCGTGATGAGCGGGCTGGTCCATGTGCTGATCGGGGTGATCACGCTGCGGATGGCGCTCGGCGGATCCTCCGAGGATGCCGACCAGTCCGGGGCGCTGCGCACACTCGCCGCGGCGCCGGGCGGGAACATCCTGCTCTGGATCGGCGGCCTGGCGATGGCCGCGCTGGTGATCTGGCATCTGGTCGAGACCTGGTTCGGAGCCAAGGGGAAGCAGGACGCGAAGGACCGCGCCGCCCACATCATCAAGACCCTCGGCAAGGCCGCGGTGTACGCGGCGCTGGCCGTGACCGCGTTGCGCTTCGCCGCCGGGGGAGGCAGTGACTCCGGACAGCAGACCACCGAGCTCACCGCGGGGATGATGGGCAGTGCCGCGGGGCGGGTCCTCATCGTGGTCGTGGCGCTGGTGGTGATCGGCATCGGCTGCTTCCACGTGTACAAGGGTGCGAGCCGCAGCTTCGAGGACGACCTGCGGATCCCGCCGGGGCAGAGGGTCGCCGGGGCGATCGTCGTGACCGGCATTCTGGGGTATATCGCCAAGGGCATCGCGCTGCTCGGCGTCGGCCTGATGTTCGGCTGGGCCGCCTTCGGCGCGGACCCGGAGAAGGCCAGCGGCCTGGACGGGGCGCTGAAGGCCATGGCACAGCTGCCCGCCGGCACGATCGTGCTCGCAATGATCGGCGTGGGCCTGATGCTCTACGGCGTCTACGCGGTGCTGCGCTCGCGCTACGCGCCCATGTGAGGGGGCTGAGTCCGCTGCTCATGCCCGATGCCGCACCGGACGTCGCACGACGCGATCCATTTGTCGCGCCGCGGTCCTCCTGATGAAGCATGAGAAGGGTCCTGAAGTACGTGGTGCCGTTCACCGGCTGGCCGATACGTTGCTTGTGGGGCAACGGTCCAGTGGCCTCGACGAACCGGAGAGGGAAGAGGGGCAGTTATGTCGGAGAAGATGCTGGTGGGGCGCCGAGCGCTGATCGCCGCATGTGTTGCGGTGCCTGCAGTGGCGGTGACCGGAGGTGTCGCGACGGCGGCACCGGTGAAGATCGCCCTCCCTGCAGGACAGAAGCGCGGAACGGTCGTCGAAACGGTCGAGGACGGCACCAAGATCTATGAGGTGCTGGATCGCGAGGGGAACGTGGTCGGCTACACGCTTGACGATGACAAGCTTCGGCAGATGTCGACCGCGAGCATGGCGCTGGCTCAGGAGGATACCCTCGACGGAAGTCTTCAGATCCGGGTCGTGACTCCGAGTGGAGTGACGAGCGTGGCGGCATGCGCGGCCGCTATCGCCGGCTTCGTAGCACTCACCGTGTTCCCGGCCGCGCGCGTCGCGAAGCTGGCCTGGCGTCTGGGGAAGCTCACGGTGAAGTACGGTCCGACGCTGGTTGCGAGGATCTTCCGTGGTGCCCGCGGCATCGCTGGTCGTACCGTGGAGAAGGAACTGATCGACCTCGCTAAGTCGCTGACGGGTGTTGCCGCACTCGCGGCGTGCGGACTCTGACCGGCCCGAGACGACCTGACCCAGACGGCAAGAAGGAGGACCCATGGCTGCCCGATCTGATCGAAGGAGCAGCACTGCACGCAGTTCGTCGAGCGCGATCCTGCTCGGGGTAGTGATGGCAGTGGTGGGAATCTGGTTGCTTGTCGGGGACGTGAGGCTGGGGGCGCTGGTCATCGAGCGCAACCTGTTCTTCGGCATTGTGGCGCTCATTGCCGCTGCGTTGAGTCTCGTCGGAGGCGGCATGGGTCTCTTCCGGTCCCGTAGCAGGTGAAGCCTGACTCCCGGGGGTGGAGGATCAGCTTTGCGATGAGCGGCCCGGAGGAGAGGAGCCGGACTCGCCAGCATCTGAGGATGCTGGCGAGTCCGACGTGCATCAGGGGGGCCACGCTCCCCAGTTCAGGCTGTCGGCAGCCGGCTGTGTGGAGAACTACTTTTCGGGAAGTCTCGCCATGAGTGTGAAACT
>NZ_JBQSWK010000044.1:0-22794 GCF_052377065.1 Brachybacterium sp. AOP42-C2-15 | reverse complement strand
TCGGGCTCCGGCAAGTCCACCGTCGCCCAGATGGTCCTCAAGCTGCTCGAGCCCACGTCGGGCCGGGTGCTCTTCGAAGGGCAGGACGTACGGACGTACCGCGGTGCCGAGCTGAAGACCCTGCGCCGTAAGGTCCAGCCCATCTTCCAGAACCCCTACGGCACTCTCGACCCGATGTATTCGATCTTCCGCACCATCGAGGAGCCGCTGCGGCTGCACGGGATCGGGGATGCGAAGAGCCGTGAGGCGAAGGTGCGCGACCTGCTGGACAAGGTCGCGCTGCCGGCGGAGATGATGCGTCGTTACCCCAACGAGCTCTCGGGCGGCCAGCGCCAGCGCGTGGCGATCGCCCGCGCCCTCGCCCTGGATCCTGAGGTCGTGATCTGCGACGAGGCGGTCTCCGCGCTCGATGTGCTGGTCCAGGCCCAGGTGCTCGAGCTGCTCAACGACCTGAAGGCCGAGCTGGGCTTGACGTACCTCTTCATCACCCATGACCTGGCGGTGGTCCGCCAGATCGCGGACAACACCCTGGTCATGGACAAGGGGAAGGTCGTCGAGCAGGGCACCACCGATGAGGTCTTCCACTCCCCGCAGCAGGAGTACACCAAGCGACTGCTCGCGGCGATTCCCGGCGGCTCCATCCCGCTCGCGGGTTCGGAGACGATCGATGTGGAAGGCCCCCGAGGTCGACGCCGACGACGGGCAGGCCGACGGCCCGCAGATCGACGACGGCCCGATCGACCCCTTCGCGAGCGCCGGACACGTCTGAGAGCATGAGGTCGCTCAACTCTGACCGGTTGCCCGGCGAGCCCGACGACACCGATGACGCGATCGCCCGCGAGGCTGCGCGGGCGCGAGCCCGCCGGGCCGCTGGTGGCGGGCTGGGGGAGATGATCCCGCCGCTGACCCAGCAGGAGGAGCGTGACGCACGGATGCGGCGGCCCAGGCGTACAGCCTGGTCCCACACGCCCAGCCCCAGGACCTCCCACCACACGCCTGGCGGGTTCCTGGGCGGCCTCGTCCTCGAGCTTGTCATCACGCTCGGGATCCATCTGCTCTGGCCCGTGCTGGTGCGATGGATGAGCCTCCGGCGGGCGGCCGGGATCGTGGCCGGGACGGGGCTCGGGATGCTGTGTGGAGCTCTGGTGCTGCCCCGGCTCTCCTTCCCGGACAGCCGGGGGACGAGCGGTGACATGGTCGGCGTGCTCCTCAAGGGGGAGGTCGTCGCGATCACCCTGGCCGTCCTGGTGCTCGGGTTCGGTGGAATGTTCATCGCCCTGTTCGCCGGCCAGGCTCGTGCGGCACAGGTTCCGGAGGAGCGAGGGGCAGGGTTCGAGGCCGAGGCATCGCTGGACGCAGGTGCCTCCCATGGAGCGGTCCGCCCCAGAGAGGCCCGCCGTAGAGAGGCTCGCCCCAGAGAGGCCCGCCGCATAGAAGCCCGCCAGGGCCGGGCGCGGAGCCCCCAGCACCTGCTCGCGGGCGCCCTCCTGATCGCCGATCCTGTCGCCGTGGCGGTCACCTGGATCTTCCTCGCCACCCTGTTCACCGGCCAGTTCTTCTACGAGCCAGGGATCACGGTGAGGGCGTACGTGGCCGGGGAGACACCTCCGTCGTACTTCTCCCAGCCGATGATCGGTTCGCTGGTGTTCGGGGTGGTGCTGGCTGTGCCGCTGACCCTGGCAATCGGTGCGATGGCGTCGAACGTCTCATTCCCACCCCCTGGCGGGCGGGCCGCTGGCAGATAGACTCACTAAGGCCCTGGAGCGGGTCGCACCTGCAGTGCGACCGGGCGCTGCTCGGCCTTTGCCCGCAGCGCAACCCGAAATGAGCTTCCGCGTATGACTCTCCAGCACCGTACCGACCTGCGAAACGTCGCGATCGTCGCCCACGTCGACCATGGCAAGACCACTCTGGTGGACGCCATGCTCACCCAGGGCGGCGCCTTCTCCGATCACGACAACCACGGTGAGCGGGCGATGGACTCCGGGGAGCTGGAGCGCGAGAAGGGCATCACGATCCTCGCGAAGAACACCGCGATCCGCTACGTCGGACCGTCGGCTGCGGAGATCGGTGAGCCTGACGGCATCACCATCAACGTCATCGACACCCCCGGCCACGCCGACTTCGGCGGCGAGGTCGAGCGTGGACTGTCGATGGTCGACGGCGTCGTGCTGCTGGTGGACTCCTCCGAGGGCCCCCTCCCACAGACCCGCTTCGTGCTGCGCAAGGCGCTCGCCGCGAAGCTGCCGGTGATCCTCGTGGTCAACAAGGTGGACCGTCCCGACGCCCGTATCGACGAGGTCGTCGGTGAGGCCACCGACCTGCTGCTGGGCCTGGCCTCCGACCTCTCCGAGGAGATGGACGACATCGACCTCGATGCCGTCCTCGATGTCCCCGTGGTCTACGCCTCCGGCAAGGCCGGTCGCGCCTCGATCACCAAGCCGGCCGACGGCACCCTCCCCGAGGAGGAGACCGTCGAAGCGCTGTTCAAGACCATCCTCGAGCAGATCCCTGCTCCGGTCTACGACGACGAGGTGCCGCTGCAGGCGCACGTCACCAACCTCGACGCGTCCCCGTTCCTGGGCCGCCTCGCCCTGCTGCGCATCAAGAACGGTGAGCTCAGGAAGGGCCAGCAGGTCGCCTGGTGCGTCCAGGACGGCACCACCAAGCAGGTGAAGATCACCGAGCTGCTGGAGACCAAGGGCCTCTCGCGCGAGCCGATGACCCGCGCCGCCCTCCCCGGCGACATCGTCGCCGTCGCCGGCATCCCCGACATCATGATCGGCGAGACCCTCGCGGATCTGAACGATCCGCGGCCCCTGCCGCTGATCACCATCGACGATCCGGCGATCTCGATGACCATCGGCATCAACACCTCCCCGCTGGCCGGCAAGAACGGCAAGGGCCACAAGCTCACCGCCCGCCAGGTCAAGGACCGTCTGGAAGCCGAGCTGGTCGGCAACGTGTCCCTCAAGGTGCTCCCCACCGAGCGCCCCGACGCCTGGGAGGTGCAGGGCCGCGGCGAGCTGGCGCTGTCGATCCTGGTCGAGCAGATGCGCCGCGAGGGCTTCGAGCTCACCGTCGGCAAGCCGAAGGTGCTCACCCGTGAGATCGACGGCAAGACCCACGAGCCCGTGGAGCGCATGACCATCGACGTCCCCGAGGAGTACCTCGGCACCGTCACCCAGCTGATGGCGTCCCGCAAGGGCCGCATGGAGACCATGAGCAACCACGGCTCCGGCTGGGTGCGCATGGAGTTCGTGGTGCCCTCGCGCGGCCTGATCGGGTTCCGCACCCGGTTCATGACCGAGACCCGCGGCAATGGCATCGCCGCCTCCTACAACGACGGCTACGAGCCGTGGATGGGGAACATCGAGTTCCGCGCCACGGGCTCCCTGGTCGCCGACCGCGCCGGCAGCGTCACCCCCTTCGCGATGATCAACCTCCAGGAGCGCGGCTCCTTCTTCGTCGAGCCCACCTCCGAGGTGTACGCCGGCCAGATCGTGGGGGAGAACTCCCGCAACGAGGACATGGACGTCAACATCACGAAGGAGAAGAAGCTGACGAACATGCGTGCCGCGTCGTCGGACTCCTTCGAGAACCTGGTGCCACCGCGCCGCCTGACCCTCGAGGAGTCCCTCGAGTTCTCCCGCGAGGACGAGTGCGTCGAGGTCACCCCCGAGGTCGTGCGCATCCGCAAGGTGGTCCTCGATGCCAACGAGCGTCGTCGTGCGACGTCGAAGGCCAAGTCGGGGAAGTGACCTGGTGACCGTCGAGCAGCAGCCGGTGCGGCGAGTGGACACCACCTCGCTCGCCGCCCGGCTCACCCAGGCCGCGATGGCTGTGGTGCTCGCGATCGTCTCGGTGCTGCTGATGATCACCCTCCACCGGGTGGAGCTCCCGGTGGCAGGTCTCCGCCTGCCCGTCGGTCTGCTGTTCGGGGCGCTGTTCCAAGTGGTCACCAGCGTGTTCCTGTGGGCAGCGACCGGGTCGCGGCTCCCGCTGCTGGTGCTCGGCAGCCTGTGGGGCCTGCTGGCGATGCCGTTCCTGGGCGAAGGCCTGGGCGGCGGCGTGCTGATGCCGGCGATGCTGGGCACCGAGCCCCAGTACTCCGGCTGGGTGGTCCAGGGCCTCGGCCTCGTGATCCCCTTCCTGATCGCAGGCCTGATCACCCTTGTGCGCAGGGCCCGTACTCGGGCAAATTGAGCAGATGACCGCTCCGAAGCGCCCCCGACCTGACTGGGCGACGATCCCCAACCTGGTCACGCTGCTGCGCTTCGCACTGCTGGGCCCCGTGAGCCTGCTGCTGCTGGACGGTCCCGACACCCTCGCGGTGGTGCTGCTGCTGGTGTGGGCCTCGACCGACTGGATCGATGGGCTGCTGGCCCGCGCACTGGACCAGACCAGCCGCACCGGAGCGATCATCGACCCGATCGCCGACCGGGTGGGGTTGGTCGCGATCGTGCTCAGCCTTGCTGTCGCCGACCTGCTGCCCTGGGCTGCGCTCGCGATCATCCTGATCGTCGACGTGGCGATGGTCGTGCTCGCCACCCAGGCGGCCCTGGGCGGCCGGATCTCCGTCTCCTGGCTCGGCAAGATCCGCACCTTCGTGCTGATGGGCTCTGTATTCCTGCTGGTGGCGGCCGCTGCCTGGGCCCCGTCCCTGGTGCCCGCCGCGCAGGTGCTCTTCTGGATCGGGGTCGTGCTGCACACGGCTTCAGGCATCGACTACATCCTCAGGGCGCGGCGGGCCCCCGCCGTCGCACCGGAGGCGGTGGAACCTCCTTCGCCGCGATGACCAACGCCCGCAGCACTGTCATCGCGCCACGCTTGGTCATCACCTCCACCGACAGCTCGTCGGTGGCGAGGATCGTCCCCAGCGCATCGCTCATCGACTCCCCATGCGGGGACGACTCCCGGTCGATCGCATAGCGCAGCACCACGCGCCGCCCGTCCTGGAGGAAGGGCGCCCAACCGGCGCGGACCCGGTCATCATCATGCTCAGCCATCACTCGAGGCTATCCGCTGCCGCTGCCGCTGCCGTCAGCTCGGCCGGTGTCGATCGCCGGATGTGCGTCCCATCACCTCCGTGGCCCGCCGCCTCGTCGCAGGGCACGCGGCGCAGGCGGGATGACAGAATGGGGGAGTCTCCGACGGAAGGAAGCCGCTCATGACGTACGTCATCGCTCTGCCCTGTGTCGACGTCAAGGATCGTGCCTGCGTCGACGAGTGCCCCGTGGACTGCATCTACGAGGGCAACCGGATGCTCTACATCCAGCCCGATGAGTGTGTGGACTGCGGAGCCTGCGAGCCCGTCTGCCCCGTCGAGGCGATCTACTACGAGGACGACACCCCGGACCAGTGGGCCGAGTACTACAAGGCCAACGTCGAGTTCTTCGACGATCTCGGCGCCCCGGGCGGTGCGGCGAAGATGGGTGTGATCGACAAGGACCACCCCATCATCGAAGCCCTCCCGCTGCAGCCGAACCCCCTGGCCTGAGCCGTGGCCGCTCCGTCTTCCGGATCTCCTGCCGTCTCCGCATCTCCTACCGTTCCGGCAGCCCGTCGCAGTCTGGCCGCGCGGCTGCCGGAATTCCCCTGGGACGCCCTGACCCCGGCGAAGCAGCGCGCCGCCTCCCACCCGGACGGCATCGTCGATCTCTCCGTCGGCACCCCCGTCGATCCGACGCCCGCCTCCGTGCAGCAGGCCCTCGCCGCCGCCGCGGACAGCCCCGGTTACCCCACCACGATCGGCACCCCCGCGCTGCGGGAGGCGATCGTGGATTTCGTGCATCGTCACCGCGGTGCCCCCGCCTCTCTCGGCGTCGAGGGCGTGCTGCCCACCGTCGGCTCCAAGGAGCTGGTGGCGCACCTGCCCTTCCAGCTCGGCATCGGCCCTGGGGAGGCAGTGGCGTTCCCGCACATCGCCTATCCCACCTATGACATGGGCGCTCGGTTCGTGGGTGCGGAGTCTATGCCGCTGGACCTCGCTGCCCTGGCGGCATACGGGGATGCCGCGCTGCCGGAGCCGGGTGCCGCCGCGCGGATCCGCCTGCTGTGGCTGAACTCGCCGTCGAACCCCACCGGTGAGGTGCTGGACGTGGCCCAGCTGGCGGCGATCGTCACCTGGGCGCGGGAGCACGGGATCGTGGTCGCCTCCGACGAGTGCTACGCGCTGCTGCCCTGGACCGTGGACGAGGTGCCGTCGGTCCTGGACCCGCGAGTGAACGGCGGCTCGCTGGACGGGCTGCTGTGCGTGTACTCGTTGTCCAAGCAGTCGAACCTCGCCGGCTACCGGGCGGCCTTCGTGGCCGGCGACCCCGCTCTGGTGGGCGAGCTGGTGGCGGTGCGCAAGCAGGCCGGGATGATGCTCCCCGGCCCGCTCCAGACGGCGATGGTCACGGCTCTCGGTGATGATCGTGCCCCGGCTGCGCAGCGTGAGATCTATCGCGCTCGTCGCGCGGTGCTCGAGCCCGCGCTGGTGGCTGCAGGCGGCACGATCCACGGTTCCCAGGCTGGCCTGTACCTCTGGACCACCTTCGGTGAGGACGCGATGACCAGTGTCCAGCGCCTCGCAGACAGCGGTGTTCTGGTGGCCCCTGGGATGTTCTATGGTGTTGCTGGCGGGACTTTCGTCCGGGTCGCCCTCACCGCGACCGATGAGCGGATCGCTGCCGCCGCCCGGCGCCTCGAGCGCCTCTGACACCTCCGGCGCCCTTGCGCGCCGTACCGATCCGACCACGCACAACGGAGAGCCCATGGATCACACGACGACGTCCGCTCAGCTCAACCTGGGGGAGAAGACCCTCGATCTCCCGATCGTCCCCGCAGTGGAGGGGAACTCCGGCATCGCGATCGGCCCCCTGCGCAAGGAGACCGGTGAGGTCACCTACGACCCCGGCTTCATGAACACCGCGAATGCCAAGTCCTCGATCACCTACATCGACGGCGACGAGGGGATCCTGCGCTATCGCGGCTACCCGATCGAGCAGCTCGCGGAGAAGTCCAGCTACCTCGAGGTCTCCTACCTGCTGATCAACGGCGAGCTGCCCACCAAGGGCCAGCTCGACAACTTCGAAGCGAAGGTCGAGCACCGCACCCTGCTCGATGAGCGCTTCAAGCGCATGTTCGACAACTTCCCGCGCGATGCGCACCCGATGGCTGTGCTCCAGGCCGGCACCTCGGCGCTGTCGACCTTCTACCAGGATTCGCTGGATCCCTTCGACGAGGAGCAGGTGCGGATCTCCGCCGTGCGGCTGCTCGCGAAGATGCCCACGATGGCTGCCTACGCGCATCGGATCGCCCAGGGTCACGCGCTGCTCTATCCCGACAACCGGCTCTCGCTGATCGAGAACTTCCTGCGCCTGACGTTCGGGTTCCCGGTGGAGGACTACATCGCCGACCCGGTCGTGGTGCGCGCGATGGAGCAGCTGCTGATTCTGCACGCCGACCATGAGCAGAACTGCTCGACCTCCGCGGTCCGACTCGTCGGCTCCGCCCAGGCGAACCTGTTCACCTCGATCTCCGCCGGGATCGGCGCGCTCTCGGGTCCCGCCCACGGCGGCGCCAACGCCGCGGTGATGGACATGCTCGACCAGATCCAGGCCGAGAACATGGACCCGCGCGACTTCATGGAGAAGGTGAAGCGCAAGGAGGACGGCATCCGGCTGATGGGCTTCGGCCACCGGGTGTACAAGAACTACGATCCCCGCGCCCGCATCGTCAAGAAGATCGCCGACGACGTCCTCGAGCGCCTCGGCGTCAACGACTCCCGCCTCGAGCTGGCGATGCAGCTCGAGGAGATCGCGCTGAAGGACGACTACTTCGTCGAGCGCAAGCTCTACCCCAACGTCGACTTCTACACGGGCCTGATCTACAAGGCGATCGGCTTCCCCACGGAGATGTTCACGGTGCTGTTCGCCATCGGCCGCCTGCCGGGCTGGATCGCCCAGTGGGAAGAGATGGTCCACGACCCGGAGACCAAGATCGGTCGCCCCCGCCAGATCTACACCGGCCATGCCGAGCGGGACTACACGGCGATGGAGGACCGCACCGGCACCAGCGAGCTGCGCCTGGCCGCCCTCCAGTCCGACATCGAGAAGCGCGGCTGATCCCTCGCCTCTGAGGTCACCGGTCTCCCGAGACCGCCCGCACCTGAGCGCCCTGACCGTGCGACCCCTCCCCGTGAGGAGCGTCGCTGTTCAGGGCGTTCTCGTCGGGACCTTCCGCCCGCTCCCGCAGCGTTCCTCGCCCTAGCCTGAAGGCATCCGTGAAGGGCCCGCAGCGCCGAGGCCCTTCCGCCCAGCGAGGAGGACCCGATGACGACTGCCACCACCGATCGCCCCGGCACCGAGGCCGCAGGCCAGGACGCCTGGGACGGCTTCGCCCCCGGTCCCTGGCAGGAGCGGATCGAGGTGCGCGACTTCATCCAGCGCAACTACACCCCCTACGGCGGGGACGCCTCGTTCCTGGCCGGCCCCACCGAGAAGACGCTGCGGGTCTGGGACCACCTCGAGACTCACTATCTCTCCGAGGAGCGCCGTCGCCGCGTCTACGACGTCGACACCCATACCCCCGCGGACGTCGACGCCTTCCCTGCCGGCTACATCAGCGAGGACGACGACGTGATCGTCGGCCTGCAGACCGATGTGCCGCTCAAACGCGCCATGATGCCCGCCGGCGGCTGGCGGATGGTGGAGACCGCCATCAAGGAAGCGGGCAAGGAGGTCGACGAGGACGTCAAGAAGATCTTCACCCAGTACCGCAAGACCCACAACGACGCCGTCTTCGACATCTACACCCCGCGGATCCGCGCCGCCCGCTCGAGCCACATCATCACCGGGCTGCCGGACTCCTACGGGCGCGGCCGCATCATCGGCGACTACCGCCGCCTGGCCCTGTACGGCGCCGAGTTCCTCATCGCCGACAAGCAGCGCGCCAAGGATGCGGTGGCCGACCAGCCCTTCTCTGAGCACTGGGCCCGCTACCGCGAGGAGCACTCCGAGCAGATCAGGGCACTGAAGAAGCTGATGCGACTGGGGGAGTCCTACGGTCTGGACCTGCGCCGCCCTGCCGCGAACGCGCAGGAGGCCGTGCAGTGGACCTATATGGCCTATCTCGCCGCAGTGAAGAGCCAGGACGGCGCCGCCATGTCCATCGGCCGCCTCTCCGCCTTCCTCGACGTATACGTCGAGCGGGACCTCGCCGCGGGCACGATCACCGAGTCGCAGGCCCAGGAGTACATCGATGCGCTCGTGATCAAGCTCCGCATCGTCCGCTTCCTGCGCACGATCGACTACGACCAGATCTTCTCCGGCGATCCCTACTGGGCGACCTGGTCCGATGGCGGCTTCTCCGCCGACGGCCGCGCGCAGGTCACCAAGACCTCGTTCCGGCTGCTGCAGACCCTGCGGAACCTCGGAGCCGCCCCGGAACCGAACATCACCATCTTCTGGGACCCCGAGCTGCCGGCGGGGTACAAGGAGTTCTGCTCGGCGATCTCGATCGAGACCTCCTCGATCCAGTACGAGTCCGATCAGCAGATCCGTGACCGCTGGGGCGATGATGCGGCGATCGCCTGCTGCGTCTCGCCGATGGAGGTCGGCAAGCAGATGCAGTTCTTCGGCGCCCGGGTCAACGCCGGCAAGGCGCTGCTCTACGCCATCAACGGCGGCCGCGACGAGGTCTCCGGGAAGCAGATCACCACCGAGGGCGAGTTCGCACCCATCTCCGGGGACGGCCCGCTGGACTTCGACGAGGTCTGGAACCGGTACGAACAGATGCTGGACTGGGTGGTGGGCACCTACGTCGAGGCGCTGAACATCATCCACTACAGCCACGACCGCTACGCCTACGAGGCGATGGAGATGGCGCTGCACGACAGCGAGATCGTGCGCACCATGGGCTGCGGCATCGCCGGCCTCTCGATCGTCGCGGACTCCCTCTCGGCGATCAAGCACGCGAAGGTCACCCCGGTGCGCGATGAGACCGGGCTGGTGGTCGACTACCTCACCGAGGGCGACTTCCCCCGCTACGGCAACGACGACGACCGCGCCGACGACATCGCCGCGACGATCGTGCACACGGTGATGCAGAAGATCACCGCGATCCCCATGTACCGCGAGGCGATCCCGACCCAGTCGGTGCTGACCATCACCTCGAACGTCGTCTACGGCAAGGCCACGGGGTCCTTCCCCTCCGGCCACCGCGCGGGCACCCCCTTCTCTCCTGGAGCGAACCCCGAGAACGGGGCCGACACCCACGGAATGGTCGCCTCGATGCTGAGCGTCGGCAAGCTCGACTACCACGATGCCCTCGACGGCATCTCGCTGACCAACACCATCACCCCGCAGGGCCTGGGTCGTACCAAGGGCGAGCAGGTCACCAACCTGGTCGGCATCCTCGACGCCGGCTTCGTGATGGATGAAGAGATGGGGGAGCAGTGACCACCCGAGCCGACCGGACCGCCACTGCCAACTCCTCCACCACCACTCAGGAGACAGCCATGACCACCCGCCCCGTCACGACCTACGCCGAACGCCTGGCCTCGATGAAGGCCAACCGTGCGAAGAACAAGATGGAATCAGGTCTGTTCCACGCGAACATCAACGTGCTCAACAAGGACACCCTGGTCGATGCGATGGAGAGGCCGGAGGACTATCCGAACCTCACCGTGCGGGTCTCCGGCTATGCGGTCAATTTCGTCAAGCTCACCCGTGAGCAGCAGCTGGACGTGCTGGACCGCACCTTCCACCAGGGCGCCTGAGGGCATGGAGCAGAGCGCTGACCTGCTGGCCACACCCGCCCGGAACCGGCGCACCGGTGCGGGGATCGAGGGCATGGCTGAGGTCGAGCTCGAGAGATCCGATCGGCTGACCGCGGTCAGGGAGGGCCAGGTCGCCTCCCTCCACTCCTGGGAGCTGGTCACCGCGGTGGACGGACCCGGCACGCGGCTGACCCTCTTCTTCGCCGGCTGTCCGTTGCGGTGCGTGTACTGCCACAATCCCGACACGATGGAGATGCGACGCGGGCAGGATGTGGGGCTGGAGGAGATCGTGCGCCGCATCCGCCGCTACCGGCGCGTGTTCTCCGCGTCCGGCGGCGGGCTCACCCTCTCCGGGGGAGAGGTGCTGATGCAGCCTGCCTTCGCCGGGAAGGTGCTGCGCGCGGCGAAGGAGATGGGCGTCCACACCGCAATCGACACCTCCGGCTACCTGGGCGCGGTCGCGTCCGACGCCTTCCTCGATGATGTCGACCTGGTGCTGCTGGACGTGAAGTCCGGCAGCGAGGAGTCCTACCAGGCGCTCACCGGCCGCACGCTGCAGCCGACCATCGACTTCGGGGACCGGCTCGCACGCCGCGGCATCCCGATCTGGCTCCGCTTCGTAGTGGTGCCCGGCTGGACCGACGGCGAGCACAACGTCGAGAAGGTCGTGGACATCGTGGAGCGCTGGAAGAACGTGATCGAGCGGGTCGAGGTGCTGCCCTTCCACAACATGGGCCAGGACAAGTGGGACACGCTCGGGATGGAGTACAAGCTGCGCGATGCTCAGCCGCCCAGTCGGGAGGTCATGGAGCGGGTGCGGGGCCAGTTCCGCGCCCGCGGGCTCACGGTGCACTGAGGCTGGCGCGGCGCGTACAGTCCGCACCGCAGGCCATGCACGCGCATCACGCTCTGCGCAGCCGGTTCAGCGCCCGCTGACCAGTACCACCACGCGGTCTGTCGCGCCGCCGCCGGTCGCGGTCCAGCTCGCCGCCTCGTCCCCGCGCAGCGAGCGATCCCAGACCCGTCCCTGGTAGGACACCTGGACCACGCCGTCGTCGGCCGCGCGGGCGACGGCCCAGTTCGCGAGGGCCCAGCCGATCGCGTCGTCGCCGCCCGGATCGATCACCAGCGCGGTCGCTCCGGCGTCGGCCGGCAGCTGCGGTGCCGCGCCGGAGGCCGCGGCCAGGGTCGAGGTGACCCGGCCGGACCCGAGAGCGCGGGGGAACTGGCGTGCGAGCTCCTCGCGGACCTGCTCGGGGGAGACGACGGAGCCGACGGAGTCGAGGGTGCACACCAGGTTCGCGCCGCTCTGCCCTGTCAGCGCCGAGGCGTACAGCCGTCCCTCGGTCTCGTGATCTCGGTAGGCCTCGGGATGGCCCGAGCGCTGGACCTCCTGGGCGACGTCGTTGATGTCGGCGCTCTGGTAGTCGGGGATCGTCTCCAGCACGTCATAGAAGGCGTTGGAGGAGTAGATCGGGTCCATGATCTCCGCCTCGGTGCCCCAGCCCTGCGAGGGCCGCTGCTGGAACAGTCCCAGTGAATCGCGGTCCCCGTAGTCGATGTTCCGCAGCTGCGACTCCTGATAGGCGGTCGCCAGAGCGATCGACGCCGCTCGCGGCGGCAGCTGCCGGTCCACGGCCGTCGCGCTGATGAGGGCGGCGTTGGCGACCCGTTCCGTGCTGTAGCGATGGGTGGTGCCGAGCCCGGCGGCCACGCAGGTACCCTCATGGGCGGGCGAGCCGTAGCGCTGCAGCGCGACATAGCTGCCGCCCGCGATACCCGCGAAGAGCAGCACCATCACCAGCGGGACCACGAGATGGCGGGCAAGAGACCGGCTCCGACCCCGTGCTCGCCGTCCGGCGCGCGCCGTCATCCCGGGTGCTCCTGGTCCGCCGTCAGTTCGCGTGCAGGGCGGCGTTGAGCTCGACGGTCTGGCCCTTCCGGGCCACCGCCTGCACCGCACCGCTCAGCGAATTCCGACGGAACAGCAGGTTGGGCACACCGGAGAGGTCACGGGCCTTGACCACGTGGGCCCCTTCCATCCCTTCCCCCACGGTGCCCGCCTCTCCGATGACCTCGACCTTGGTGCCCGCGGTGAGGTAGAGCCCCGCCTCGACCACGCAGTCATCGCCGATCGCGATGCCCACACCGGCCTCGGCGCCCAGCAGGGAGCGGCGACCGATGCTGACGCGCTCGGTGCCCCCGCCGGAGAGGGTGCCCATGGTGGAGGCGCCGCCGCCCACGTCGGAGCCGTCGCCCACGACGACGCCCTGGGAGATACGGCCCTCGATCATCGAGGCGCCCAGGGTTCCGGCGTTGAAGTTCACGAAGCCCTCATGCATCACGGTGGTGCCCTCGGCGAGGTGGGCGCCGAGGCGCACCCGGTCCGCGTCGCCGATGCGCACGCCGGTGGGCATGACGTAGTCGACCATCCGGGGGAACTTGTCGACGCTGAGCACGGTGGGGGTGCGGCCTGCGGAGATCAGGCGCAGGCGGGTCTCCTCGAAGCCGGTCACGGCGCAGGGCCCCTCAGTCGTCCACACCACATTGGTGAGCGCGCCGAAGAGTCCGTCGAGGTTCTGGCCGTTGGGCTGGACGAGCCGGTGGGAGAGCAGGTGCAGGCGGAGGTAGGCGTCGGCGGCGTCGATCGGGGCGGCAGCGAGCTCGATCACGCGCACCACCGCTTCCTGGGCGGTGCCGCGGACCTCGTCAGCGCGCGCTGCGGAGCTCAGCTGGGCATGCAGAGGGTGGCTCTCAGGAGCCTCGGGAACCGCTCCCAGCTGCGGGGCGGGGTACCAGGTGTCGAGGGTGGAACCGTCCGCGGCGAGGGTGCTGAGGCCGATGCCCCAGGCGTGGGTGGCGGGGGAGGACGTCGGCAGCGTAGTCACGGGGAGAGTCTACGAAGCATGCACCGTGGAATGCCCGTCGCAACCACGCGGCGGGGTGAAAAGCACACTCAGGTGCAGGCTACTTATCCCGCTTTGGAGACTGCTCTCCGACGGCCGCCCAGAGGACCCGGAACGTCAATGCGACACCGTCGGAATCGGGATCGCCCAGGATGTCTGCGTCGTGTTCATCGCGGTTCAGCTGGCTGTACTCCCGAACCTTCGTGGAGACCAGGCGATTCAGCTCACGCATCTGCTCCCTGGACAGGCGCAGTGAGGTGCCGTGCATGGTTCCCAGCCCGTCCTCCGGGGACACATCCTCGGCCCGGGAGCGGGCGATCTCGGCACTGAAGGCCGAACGCATCCACTCGAAGGCGGCCAGGGCCGTGGCTCCGGACGCGGCGAGGTACTCCGTGTCAGTGCTGTCGGGGTCATTCACGGAGCGAGCGCTGCTGCCACCGTGATTGAAGGATGTCTGAGCGAGGCGCCATACTCGGTCACGCCGATCACGGGCAGCCTCCGGCGCGTCCTCAATGACGCCTCCGCGCGCCAGGATCCGCAGGTGGTAGCTCACCGAGTTGGCGGGAAGACCGAGATCGGCGGCGATATCCGCGGCGCGGGCGGTGCCCCTGCGACCCACCCGCTCCATGATCTCCAGACGCAGAGGATGGGCCATCGCCCGCAGTTGGTCGCGGGTCGCGTATTCCGGCTTTGCCGAGCTCACCAGCGGTGTCCTCTCGTCCTCGCCCGTCGGCGCGTCGCTGCTCATCTCCGCAGTCTACGGAGAATCGCGTGATGCGCACTGGCCCGTGCGCTAGAGATCTTGCACAACATCACTTGCGCAAGATCTATTGCGCACCATGTCTTGTGTAAGTAACGTTCCGGTCATGACGACCACTGCCGCCACGCCCGCGCCGACGCCGACACTGCGTGCGAACCTCGAGTACCACCGCTGGCTGGTGGGGGACCTCTGCCTCGACCTCGGCGCCGGGATCGGGACGTTCGCTTTCCCCTTGATCACCCTGATGGTCACGGACTCACTCGGTGCGACCGGGCTGGTGGGGCTCGTACAGGGTCTGGGGGTCCTGGTCGGGATGATTCCGGGCGGGCTGCTAGCGGACCGCTACGAGCGGCGGCGCCTACGGCTGCTCGCCGGGGTGACGGGGGTGGTGGTGCAGGCCGTGCTCATCACGGTGCTCGCGGCAGGGTGGGGGAGTTTCATCACGCTCGCCGCCCTCGCGTTCGCGGATCGGCTCCGAGGGACCCTGTTCGGGAGTGCCTCGAACGCGATGCTCAAGCAGATCGTGCCGCCGGCCCTGTTGCCCCGCGCCTTCGCGGTGAACGAAGGTCGCGAAGCCGCAGTGGAGATGGGGGCCGGCCCGCTCGGCGGCGCGCTGCTGGGCCTGTCGATTCTCTGCCCGCCGCTCATGCAGCTGCTGGGCAATCTCGGCTCCGTCCTCGCCACCCTCTCGATGCGCGGAAAGTACTACCCCCGCACTGAGCCTTCGCCACCGACCCGAGTACGGGATGAGCTGCGCGAGGCCGTCTCTTGGGTGCTCTCCCAGCGCATCCGCCTGCAGCTGATGGGGGTCGCCGTCGCTGTGAACCTCGGGTTGAACGGTCTGATCCTCGCAGTGCTGCTGAACCTCGCCTCCGGGGGTGTGTCAGCGGCGCGGATCGGCCTGTTGAATACGGTGCTTGCCGCGTCGATTCTGCTCGGAGCCATCGCCGCACCGCGCCTGGTGGACCGAGTTCCCACCGGGGCGGTGGTCATCACGCCGCTGCTGCTGATGGCCATGGTCGGGGCATTCATCCCCTTCGCCCCGGGGATGCTCTGGATCGCAGCTGCGTATGCGCTGATGGGACTCGGCCTGGCCCCGCTGAACGCTGCGACGCAAGGCTTCTTCATGCACCTCACCCCGGTGGCGATGCAGGGGCGGATCGGTGCGCTGATGGGCCTGGTCTCGATGGGGCTGATGCCGCTGGGGCCAGTGCTCGCCGGCTGGGGCCTCGAGGTCGTCGGGCCCCTGCCCACGATGCTGATGTTCGCGAGCATCACCCTGCTGGGGGCGCTGATCTCGCTGCTGGGACGCGATCTGCGCCGGATCCCGGTCGCCGGGCAGTGGGAGAGCTATGCCCGCGAACAGGGACTGGCCGCTGAGGAGTGACGGCGTCGGCTCCCTGACCGGTCAGGCGTCGAGCTCGGAGGTCTGCCCGATCCACTCCGCGGCCCGCGCGCGACGGGCCACCTTCAGCAGCCGACGATGGCGCAGATAGATCGTGAGCACCGCGGCGACCAGCGCGACCACCCCGCCCCCGAGCATCCAGGGTGCGTACTCGCCCAGTCCCTGTTCGTCTCCGAGCATGAGGGTGATCAGCAGGATCGCCGCTCCGCTGACGATCGCCAGCACTCCGGCGCCGACCAGGAGAGCCGGGCCCAGGGCCTGCACGAGCGCGGGTCCGGCAGATTCGCCCTGCAGCGGGCGGCGCAGCGGCAGCCCCCGGCCGAGCTGTCCGGGGCGCGAGGCCGCCCAGTCCAGCAGGATCCGGTCCCGTCGCAGGGTCGCGATCTTCCCGATGATCGCAGCGAGCAGCGCGGCCACGACGAGCGTCCCGAGCAGCGGCAGCGCCTGATCCGGGAGACGATCCGAGATCCCGGACCCCTCGGAGCGGATGCTCAGCACGACCGTGGCCACGAAGCACCCCAGCACCACCAGCAGCAGCACCGCCTCGACCAGCCGCAGCGGCAGCTGCCGGGCGTCCTGCTCGGCCTGGGCCGCAGAGTCGAGTTCATCGGCGACCGGATCGGCGCCCTCCTCGAGCACCACCCGGCGCTCATCGGCGAGGCGCTGGACGAACTCCTCGGTGTGCTGGCCGGCGCGCAGTGACGGCGCGTACTGCGCCCGCTGTGCGGTGGTGAGCCAGGCGGTCATCACCAGTGCGTCGGCCGAAGCGCGCTCCTCGGGCAGCAGATCGGCATTGACGATCGCCCGGAGCCTCGCAGCCTGACGCCCGCCGAACGGACCGCTGGGATTCGCCGGCTCGGATCGAGGCAGGTGCCTCGGCGGTGGCGCGGGAGTGGACATGCCGACATGGTCCCAGATCGGCGGACCCGCAGGGGCCATGAGGACGGAATCTCGTCCAGAGCCGTGTGCTGGCCGCGCCATACTTGAGGGATGACCGCAGCCACCGATCCCGTCCGTACCGTCGCCGTCGTCGGGGCAGGACCGCGGGGCACCGCCATCATCGAGCGCCTGGTCGCGGCCTCGACCAGCTCCGAGTGGCGCGGCGCGCTCACGGTGCATCTGATCGACCCGCTGGTGGGGCGCGGCGGTGCGGTCTGGCGGCACGACCAGTCCGAGGTGCTGCTGATGAACACCACCACCCGCCAGACCACGATGTACCCCGACGAATCGTGCCACGCGGTGCTCCCTGCCTCACGCACAGAGACTCTCGCAGACCACCTCGCCGGTGAGGGGCTCGCGCCCACTGACTTCGCTTCCCGCGCAGCCCACGGCCGCTACCTCGCCCATGTGCTCGAGACGGCGAAGGCCGACGCCGATCCCGCCCGGCTGCGGATCGTCGAGCACGCCGCCGAAGCGGTCGACGTGACCGGGGAGGCTGACGGGCCACAGCGCGTGCGGCTGTCCGACGGGCGCGTGCTGCGCGCCGACGCGGTCGCGCTCGCGCTCGGGCACCTTCCCACCGCGCTCAGCCCCCGCTCGCAGCAGCTGGCCGACGCCGCGGAGCGTCACGGCCTGGTCCATCTCGGTCCCGCGAACCCGCTCGAGGTGGACTACGCCTCGCTGCTGGGACGGGAGGCCGTCGCCGTCCAGGGCATGGGCCTGAACTTCTACGACGCGATCGGGATGCTCACCGCCGCTGCCGGCGGCCGCTTCGAGTCGGATCACACCGCCCCGTCGGGCCTGCGCTATGTGCCCGGGGGCGGCGAGCCGCTCCTGGTGGTCGGCTCCCGCTCCGGCATGGTCTACCGGCCCAAGCCCGATCTCGGCGCGCAGATGCCCGAGCCCTACCTTCCCGAGGTGCTCACGGGGGAGCGGGTGCTCGAGCTCGCAGTGCGCGCCGCCGGCGTGGACCACGAGCACGACGTGATGCCGCTGATGTTCGCGGAGCTGCGCAGAGCACTGCACAGAGGCGGATTCCCCGAGCTCGCCCGCGACGAAGCACTGCTCCCGCTGCTGTTCCCCTTCGGCCGACGCGGGGGAGAGAACCCGCATCCCGCGCGCAGCACCCGGGAGGTGCTCGAGGAGGCGCTGCGAGCCGCGGCCGAGCCCGATCCCGCCTGGGTGCTGATCTATCGGGTGCTGATCGCCCTGCGGATCCAGGTCAACCGGCTCACCGATCTCGGCGCCTACACCACCGAGTCCGTACGGCAGGACATCGACGGCCATCTGCGCAACGCCTTCGCCTCCTGGGCCTCGGGCCCGCCCGTGCTGCGGGCACGGCAGGTGCTCGCCCTGGCCGAGGCGGGACTGCTGGAGTTCACCGGCCCCCGCATGCACCTGGACATCGACGACGAGGCGGGCCGCTTCGCGGTGCACGGCGCCGAGGGTGAGACCACCTTGTGCGACGGGGTGCTCGAGGCGCACCTGCCGCCGGTGGATCTGCCCGCCTACCGCAGCGCCCTGCTGGGCGCCTGGCGCGAGCGGGGGGAGGCGCAGAAGGATTTCTGGGCCTCCCGCGGCACCCGGCGCCGGATGCTCACCGGCTCGATCGCCGTGGATGGTCTGTATGCGCCGGTCGGGGTGGATGGCACGGTCTACGAACGCAGGCTCCTGGTCGGAGTCCCCGTCAGCACCGCCCAGCCGGGTTCCTCGATCACCGCCGAGCCCGGCACCGGCGCCCAGCTGCTGCGCCATGCCGAGGCGATCGCGCTGAGGCTGGCCCGGGCCGGCGGAGCGCTCGCCGAGGACTGAGCGCTGCGTGACCTACTCGTCGTCGAGGCTCTCTGTGTCGTCCCATTCCTCTGAGTCGTCCGAGTCATCCCACTCAGCAGCCTCATCAGCATCGTCTTCGTCGTCATCCGGCCGGGCATGATCCGAGGTCGGCAGCCACTCCAGAGCGTGTCGACGGCGGCCCACGATCATGCGCATCGGACGCCGCCCCAGGAGATACGCGGCGCCGAGCACCGTGATGAGCAGCGCAGGCCAGAGGAGGAAACTCTCGACCTCGAGCTCCTCCCAGCCCGGCGCCCTCCCATCGGCGATCGCCCGTGAGAACCCGGGCCAGGCGTCCCACGCCAGGATCACGAGCAGGAGCCCGCCGAACGCCGTCGTCCAGGCCATGACGGACCGGGCGGCTCGGCTCTCCCAGAGGGAGGGCGCATCGACGGTCCCGACCGGCGGCAGCCCGCGTGCGAGCTGCCCGTCCCGCCCCGCGGCCCAGTCGATCAGCACCGTCACCCGTCGCCGTGCGATCAGCCGGCGCCAGCACCACTGGACCAGCAGCATCACGCCGCCGAGGACCAGCCCGATCGCACCGAGGGCGAAGAGCACTTCCTAGCTGAACAGGATTCCGAGCCCACCGGCGACCAGGAACACCGCGCCGACCAGGATGAGCGCACACTCGGCGCGGGAGGCATGTCCCGTGAGGCGCTGCGTGCGGGAATCAGCGGTGATCACGGCCTCCGCGCTCTCGAGCTCCTCCGGCTGGGGGACGGGTCGGGACTCGAGCACTGCCCGCCGCGCGGCGGCGAGGTTCCCCGCAGCGATCTGCTCGTCGCTCGAGCCGGCGCAGCGGGTGCGCTGCGAGACGTCGAGCAGCCCGGCGATCACCCTGCCGTCCGACTCCGCGCGAGTGCGCAGTTCCTCGCCGTCGAGCTGCACAGCACTCCTTCGCGGTGGGTGGATGACCGCAGCGATCCTGCCATACCCGGACGTGGCACGATGACCGCCATGAGCAACCAGGCCGCCCCTGCCCTCGACCCCCGCGCCGACATCGTCGACCTCACCGCTGCGATCGTCGACCTCGAATCCGTCTCCGGGAACGAGCAGGCGCTCGCGGATGCCGTCGAGCAGGCGCTGCGCGTGCACGCGCCCCATCTCGAGGTGCTGCGTGATGGAGACACCGTCATCGCCCGCACCCACCGGGGCCTTGCCCAGCGCGTGCTGCTGGCCGGCCATCTCGACACCGTCCCGCTCGCGGACAACCTGCCCTCGACCCGCCGGGTCCGTGAGGGTCGCGAGGAGCTGGTGGGCAGGGGCACCTGCGACATGAAGGGCGGGGTCGCGGTGTTCCTCAAGCTCGCCGTCGAAGCAGCCACCGCCCCTGTGGATCTCACCTGGATCTTCTACGACCACGAGGAGGTCGCGGCGGCGGACAACGCCCTGACCCGGATCGCCGTAGAGCATCCCGACTACCTCGAGGCGGACTTCGCGATCCTCGGCGAACCGACCTCGGCCGGGGTCGAGGGAGGCTGCAAGGGCACGATGAAGCTCGAGGTCACCACCCGCGGCGTCGCCGCCCACTCCGCCCGGGACTGGGTCGGCGACAACGCGATCCACCATCTCGCCCCCGTGCTCGAACGCCTCGCCGCCTACGAGGCACGGCGCGCCGTGATCGATGGGCTCGAGTACCGCGAGTGCCTCAACGCCGTCTCGATCACCGGCGGCATCGCCGGCAACGTGATCCCAGATCGGGCCAGCGCCGTGCTGAACTACCGCTTCGCCCCGGACACCTCCGTCGAGCAGGCCGAGGCGCACGTGCAGGAGGTCCTCGAAGGCCTGGACCTGGAGATCGTCGTGATCGATGCGGCCGGGGGCGCGCTGCCCGGTCTGGACAACGATGCGGCTCGCGGATTCCTCGCGGCTCTCGGCGAGGGCGTGTCGCTGGCCGCGAAGCAGGGCTGGACCGACGTCGCCCGCTTCTCCGCGCTGGGCACCCCTGCGGTGAACTTCGGCCCCGGCGATCCGCTGCTCGCCCACACCGATGACGAACACGTGCCGCTGGAGGATCTCGAGGCGGCCCTGGTGGGGCTGCGCCGATTCCTGGCCGTCTGAGAGCTACGCTCGCTCCATGACGCCTGAGGAACGAGAGCAATACCGCAAGGGCCCGATCACGATGCGCGGCTCCCAACGACCCGACCGGACCGCCGATCAGCGGCTCCTGGAAGAGGGTGGCAACGGCCAGTGGGTCCACTCCGATCCCTGGAGGGTGCTGCGGATCCAGTCCGAGTTCGTCGAGGGCTTCGGGGCACTGGCCGAGCTCGGCCCCGCCATCTCCATCTTCGGCTCCGCCCGGCTGGGCGAGGACGACCCCTATTACCAGTGCGCGGTGGAGATCGCCAAGGGCGTGGTCGACCTGGGCTACGCGGTGATCACCGGTGGCGGCCCGGGCATCATGGAAGCGGGGAACCGGGGCGCGAAGGAGGCCGGAGGCGTCTCCGTGGGGCTCGGGATCGAGCTGCCCTACGAGACCGGCCTGAACCAGTACGTCGATCTCGGTGTCGACTTCCGCTACTTCTTCGCCCGCAAGACGATGTTCGTGAAGTACTCCAGCGGCTTCGTGGTGATGCCGGGAGGCTTCGGCACCTTCGATGAGCTGTTCGAGGCCCTGTGCCTCATGCAGACCCACAAGGTCGACCTGTTCCCCGTGGTCCTGGTGGGCCGCTCCTACTGGCAGGGGCTGCTGGACTGGCTGCGCACGGCGGTGGCGGAGGGCGGGATGATCAATCCTGCCGACATCGACCTGATGCGCGTGGTGGACACTCCCGAGGAAGCGCTCGAGGTGCTGCGCGAGGCGGCGGAGGTCGAGTCCGCCGACAAGCAGGAGGCCCTCCGGCGATCGGCCGCCACGCACGTCGCCCGCGCAGAGGCTGCGCGTCAGGTCGTAGCGGAGGGATGAACACCTTCGGTCGACGAACTGCGAGGGACGAGTGGGAGGAGACCGACTCATGAACTCCGTCGGTCGACGAACTGCGAGGGACGAGCGGGAGGGGGCTGGCGCATGAGTGCAGCGAGTCCGATGGTGCTGCTCCTGCTGCTCGTCGCAGTGCTGGTGGGAGCGCTCATGGTGGGGGTCGCCATGGGCCGGTTCGGGGACGGTATCGACCTCCCGGCGAGGCCTCGCCGGACCCGACGTGCGAAAAGGTCCCGAGACCTGAGATAATGGCCACCGTACGCGCATTGCCCGAGGCCCCGTCCGGGGGAGCCATGCAAGGGCAGTGACACACCAAGGAGGCACGCGATGGCTGCTATGAAGCCGCGCACCGGGGACGGTCCGCTCGAAGTCGTGGAAGAGGGACGCAGCATCATCATGCGAGTCCCGCTCGAGGGGGGCGGCCGGTTGGTCGTCGAGATCGCCGCGTCGGAAGCCGTGGAGCTGCGGGATGCCCTCGAGGGCGTCATCAAGTAGAACTCGCCATCCCAGACCACAGCCCCGCACCATTCGGTGCGGGGCTGTTGTTGTTGTCTCAGGCGGTGTTCATCAGGCCGTGCGGTGCCGTGCCGTGCGGTGCAGTGCGTTCCGGGGACGGGCGTTCACACGGGAGCCTGCGGTCGGGTCTCAGCCGCGCAGCACTGCGGCGAGCACCCCGTCCCCGCTGCCGGTCAGCGTGGCCACCAGGTCCTCGGAATCGGTGATCCCCTTCAGCAGTGCGCGCACCGCCTGGGTGGTCGCATCCCGCGCCGCCGGGTCGGCAACTCGATCGTGGTAGAGCGCATGGGGGATCACAAGCACGCCGCCCGGCCGCAGCAGCCGGCGGGCGTGCTCGAGCAGGTCCAGCGCATGTGGGGCATGGGCCGGGAAGCTCACCAGGTCGTAGGCATGATCGGTGAGGCGGCCGACGACGTCACGGGGACGCCCGGCGATGGTCCGCACCCGGGGGGAGCGGATCCCGGCCTCGGCGAAGGCCTCGCGGGCCGCGCGCTGGTTCTCGACCTCGGGGTCGATCGTGGTGAGCACTCCCTCCGGGTGCATGCCGGAGAGCAGATAGAGGGAGCCGACGCCGCTGCCGGTGCCGATCTCGACTGCAGAGCGTGCATGCACCGCCGCGGCGAGCACCCGCATGAGCGCCCCGGCGCCCGGGAGCACCGGGGTGGCGCCGAGCTCGGCGCCACGATCCCTGGCTCGGGCGAGGATGCCATCGTCGGAGAAGAGGGTCGCCTCATCGACGAACTCCTCCCC
>NZ_JBQSWK010000043.1:0-23379 GCF_052377065.1 Brachybacterium sp. AOP42-C2-15 | reverse complement strand
CGGTGACGGGACCACCACCGCCGGGCCATTGGAGACGACCTGGGATATCGGCCGGGACATTCGGATACGAGCCAGGGAGAACACCGACCTGCTCACCCCACGACTGGCGAAGATCCTCCAACGGGACTGGCGTGCCTACGAACGCGCCCACGAAGACGCGCTACGTCTCCACGCCGAAGAGAACACCAGACCCCGCCAGGAACGAGCCGCCGAGCAGCGCCGTGCCGCATGGGCAAAGGCCTACTCCCACCGCGGAGGACGCCGGATCATCCCACCCAACCCCACCCACGACGAAACCGAACCACCGTTCTAGCCCAGGCCCAGGCCCAGGCCCAGGTCAGGCCCAGGCCCAGGCGCAGCAGCAGTCGCGGGCTCAGATGTCCCGGAACGTCTCGATCCGAGCTCCGAGCTTGTTGAGCCGGGCCGCCAGATCCTCGTAGCCACGGTTGATGACGTAGACGTTGCGCAGCACCGAGGTGCCCTTCGCGGCGAGCATCGCCAGCAGGATCACCACGGCCGGGCGCAGCGCCGGCGGGCAGACCAGCTCCGCGCCGCTCCACCGCGTCGGCCCCTCGATGAGCACTCGGTGCGGATCCATCAGCTTCACGTTCGCACCGAGCTTGGTGAGTTCGGTGAGGTAGATGGCGCGGTTCTCGTACACCCAGTCGTGGAGCATCGTCTGCCCCTCCGCGGTCGCGGCGATCACCGCGAAGAACGGAAGGTTGTCGATGTTCAAGCCGGGGAACGGCATGGGATGGATCTTGTCGATCGGTGCCTTCAGATCCGAGGCATGGGTGGTGATGTCCACCAGGCGGGTCTTCCCGTTCTCCGCCAGGTACTCCTCGGAGCGGTCGTACTGCAGGCCCATCTCCTCGAGCAGCGCGAGCTCGATCTCCATGAACTCGATCGGGACCCGGCGCACCGTGATGCTCGACCGGGTCACGATCGCGGCGGAGATGAGGCTCATCGCCTCGATCGGGTCCTCGCTGGGGGCGTAGTCGACGTCGGTGGAGATCGCGGACTTCCCCTGCACGCGCAGCGTGGTGGTGCCGATGCCCTCGATCGTCACACCGAGCTTCTCGAGGAAGAAGCACAGGTCCTGGACCATGTAGTTCGGGCTTGCGTTGCGGATGACGGTCTCGCCGTCGTAGAGCGCCGCGGCCAGCAGTGCGTTCTCGGTGACGGTGTCGCCGCGCTCGGTGAGCACGATCGGGCGCCGCGGCCCGGAGATCGGGGAGGTGCTGGCCTGGTAGTGGTGGTCGGTGGCCACCACCTCGAGACCGAAGTGGCGCAGCGCCGACATGTGCGGCTCGACCGTGCGGGTGCCCAGATCGCAGCCCCCCGCGTAGGGGAGCTGGAACTTCCCGGCGCGATGCAGCAGCGGACCCAGGAACATGATGATCGAGCGGGTGCGGCGGGCGGCGTCCGCGTCGATCGAGGAGAGGTCCAGGGTTGCCGGAACGCGCAGTTCGAGGTCGTTGTCCGCATTGAGCCAGGTGGCCTTCACGCCGATCGACGTGAGCACCTCGAGCAGCCGGTTGACCTCCTCGATGCGCGCGACCTTGCGCAGCACCGTGGTTCCCGTGTTCAGCAGCGACGCGCACAGCAGAGCAACGCCCGCGTTCTTCGACGACTTCACATCGATCACACCGGAGAGGGTGGTCTCGCCCTGCACGCGAAGGTGGCTCGGCCCGGAGGTCCCGAGGCCCACGAGCTCCGAGTCGAGCGCCGACCCGATCCTCGAAATGGTCTCCAGCGTGAGGTTCTGCTGACCCTTCTCGATGCGGTTCACGGCGCTCTGGCTCGTGCCGAGCTCGGTGGCGAGCTGGGCCTGGGTGAGGCCGGAGTGCTGACGGGCGTCACGGATCAGAGTGCCGATCCGTGCCAGGTAGTCCTCGTTCTCAGTCATCCAGCGACCGTAACTCACAGATGAGATATCTGCTGTTGAGTGGGGGTGCGGCGATGCTCACGTTGCCACATTGCGCCTGGTGGCGGTCACCCGCTGATCAGCAGCGGGAACCGGCCCCCGGCCAGGAGCACCCGCTGGGCGAGAGCCGGGTCATAGGGGCGCACCCGCAGTGGCATGCCCGCCTCCGCCGGAGTGCGGTCCGCCTTGCGGTTTTTGCACTCTTTGCAGGCGGAGACCAGATTCGTCCAGGACGACGGGCCTCCGCGAGAGACCGGGAGGATGTGGTCCACAGTGGCGAGCAGGCCCTCGCACGGTGGGCTCTTGGAGACGGGCCGCCCGCAGTACGCGCAGGTCCAGCGATCCCGCTCATGGATCGCCCGATAGGAGAAGCCGATCGAGCGCTGCCCAGCGCCCTCCACCCAGGCCCCGCTCAGCTCACGGGTGAGCTCGAGAGCAGTGGGGAGGATCCTGTCCTGGACGATCGTGAGCTCGACCGGGTTCGCGACCTCCCGCCGGATCATGCCGAAGGCGTGGCGCACGCTGGTGGTGTGCAGGAGCTCGCCGATCCCGGTCTCGGGGTCGAATCCGAGGTTGTAGACCCGCACCTGTGCCATCGAGTCACCTCCGATGTTCGGCTGCTGCGTGCAGCCCGGAACCGGTGTGCAGCTCGTGATGCTCGAGGCCCCGGGCATCTCCAGTGTTGTCGATCACAGCCTCCAGGGCCATCGAATTCTTGCGGACGGTCGGGTGGCCGCGGCCTGCACGGCAACCGAACACTGCGTGTCGCCCTGCGCGCCGCGGTCCTAGGATCAGGGGTGGGAGTCGAACAGCTCGAGCTCGTCGCCGTCGTCGGCGTGCTGCTGATCGTCGCGTCCTCCTACTTCGCCGGGAAGTTCGGAGTTGCCACTCCGATCGCGCTGGTGCTACTCGGGCTGGGTCTGAGCTTCCTGCCCGGGATGCGGGCCCGCATCGAGCGCTGGTTGCAGAGGCATCACGCCGACTCCCGTTTCTACGCCGGCAATGGGCTGGGCCTGCGCGGGGGAGCGGTGATCGCATGGGCCGGGATGCGCGGTGTGGTCACCCTCGCCGCCGCCCAGTCGCTGCCCCTGGACTTCCCCTACCGTTCGCAGCTGGTCCTGCTCGCCTTCGTCGTGGCACTGGTGACCCTGGTGGGCCAGGGCGGGACCCTGCCGCTGCTGATCCGGGTGCTCGGCATCCGCGGCACCGATGAGGAGCAGGCCCAGCGCGAGCTCTCGCTGCTGCTGGGGGAGCTGCGGGAAGCCTCCGCTGTCCAAGTCCTCGACAACCCGGATCTGAAGCGGCGCGGCGGGGAGCCCTTCGACAGTGCAGTGCTGGAGAAGGTGCGGCAGCTCCACAACCGCTCCGCAGAGCCTGGTCGATCCGGTGCCCCGGAATCTCCGGAGGCGCAGCTGCCGGAGCTCACCCAGCTGCTGCTGGAAGTCCAGCAGGACGCCCTCAATGAGGCGCGCTCGATCGGGGCTTACGACTCCGGCACCATCGCCCGTGCTCAGCGGATGCTCGATGCGGGCGCCGCGCGGCGGGGCGGGCTGTGAGCGGTCGCTGGCATGAGGGGGCTCGTGGCGTCATGCTGGAGGGATGATGGACGAGCAGCAGGCACAGCAGCGCGAGCGGGAGCTGGTGCTGTCGGAGTACGGGACCTGGAGGGTCACGGCTGATGACGATGCCCCGGCCGTCGAAGAGGTCCGTACGCTCGAGACGCTGCTGCGGCTCAAGGCAGATCAGCTGAACAGCGCCGATCCCGGGCATTGGACCGAGGACCTCGTCGTCGAACTGCTCACCGAGGTGGTCCCGCGCACCGTGATCCAGCCACGTGAGCAGGTGATGGACATGGTGCCCACGCTGAAGCGGTTCTTCACCTATCTGCGTGAGACCGGGCGCTGGGATCCCGATTCGATGAGCGTCGACGCGGTGCCCGCGAAGCTCGCCGAGCTCGAGTTCGCGGCCCTCGAGGCGGCCGATGACCCCACCCGCCGCTCCTTCTCCACCAACATCCTGGGCTATGGGATGAGCCTCGGCATCGATCTCGAGGACGAGCAGGAGCTCGCCGCCTATATGCACTGGTACAACTCACTGGCCGACGAGGAGCGTGTCGCCTTGAGCGAGACCGGCCGGCTCGATGCTCCCGCACGGCCCTACGACCGCCTTGCCGCGCTGAGAGCTGTGCAGGAGGAGGCGGAGATACCGGCGGGCTGGCCCTGGTTCCTGCCGGAGCCTTCCGCCTCGCGCGAGGCGCTGATGTCGCTCGACCTCGAGCAGGACGCCGAGGACTATGCGACCAACAGCTTCGTGCGCTGCACCGTCGCACTGCTGGAGTTCGTGGGCCAGGGGAGGCGGGTGACCGCCACCGGTGCGCTCGGGCGGGCGGACGCCGCTGCGCTGTTGGCGCGGTGCGGGCTCGAGCGGAACGTCCGCAGCATGTGGGACCACCCGGAGATCGTCGGCCCCTGGGTGACTCTGCGAGACGGCGGCTGGCTCGAGGTCAGCGCCGGCCGGGTGCATCGGGAACGGGGCCCGATCCCCTTCGTCGCTGCTGCGGAGGATTCTGCCGGGTTCGTCGAGTTCGGCCATGCGGTGCTGACGGCGCTGCTGCTGGGAAGGGATGCCCGGGACGTCGAGGACGGCGGCTTCCGGGGGATGCCGGACACGCTGGCCGCCCTGATGATCGCCTGCCGCGAGGGTGGACTGCGGATGCAGGACCTCCGCAGCGCGGACCCGGCGGTGCTCGAGGACCGCGAGGAGGTCGCGCGGTGGATGCGGGTGAGGCACGACCTGGAGGGGCTGGTGGCGCTCGGGGCGCTCGAGCAGGACCAGGACCTCTTCACAGGCTCGGAGGCGCTGCTGGTGGCGGTGGTGGCGCTGCTGCGCGACTGAGCGCAGACAGGTGACTCATTGGACACTTGTCCAAGTCCTCCTAGGGTGGGGAGATGGCATCCACCGCAGAGCCCGTCGCCGTCCCTCCGATCCGCCGCCTCCAGCTCATCGCCATCACCCTGGTCGGGCTGCTCGCCGTGCTGACCTTCCTGCTCTCGATCGCGATCGGCGGAGACGCGGGAGCGACGCTGAACACGGTCGCCGGCGGGCTCGGGATCCTCTGCGCGGTGATCGGCGTCAGCTTCGCCGTCGTGGGGAATCGGCGATGATCGTCCTGCTCAGCGTCGTCGGCGCGATCGCGGTGCTCTGCTTCGTCCTCTTCCTGGCCCTCGGGCTGCTCAAGGGCTGGGGCGACCCCAGCGCCCGGCTGCTGCTGCGGGCAGCCGGGGGACTGGGCATCGTGTGCGCCGTGATCGGCGTCCTGCTCCCCGTGCTGGGGAGCTGAGTCCGGACGCTCAGCGCACGCCGCGCATCGCGGTGCCCACGGGCTTGGCGATCAGCAGCATGAGCAGGCCGATCGCGATCGTGACCGCGCCCAGCGCGCCGAAGTACCCCACCTCGTTCTCCGCCGAGTAGAAGGTCGCCAGCGATCCGGACAGCGAGGTGCCCAGCGCGACCGAGAGGTTGTACAGCGCCATCATCATCACCGGGTAGGCCCGCGGCGCCAGCTTGGTGGCGAGCGAGAGCCCGACGGGGGAGAGCCACAGCTCGCCGACGGTGGCGACCAGCATGATCAGCGCGATCCACATCACCGGCACCTTGACCACGGACGCCATCGGCAGGAACAGCAGGAACGCGGTGCCCATCAGGATGATGCCCACGCCGAACTTCCGCGGCGTGGAGGGCTGGCGCGGGCCGAGCTTCGTCCAGACCGCCGCCAGCACCGGGGCCAGCGCGATGATGAAGAACGGGTTGAAGGACTGCACCCACGAGATCGGCATCGTCCAGCCGAAGATCTCGCGATCCAGGCGAGTGTCCGAGTACAGGGTGATCACGGTGAACTGCTGCTGGAACAGTGCGAAGAATGCGGCGGTGCCGATGAACAGCGGGATGAACGCGAGCACCCGGGAGTGCTCGTCGGCGTCGAGCTTCTTCGAGGCGAGCAGCAGAGCGAAGATGACGATCGCGCCGACCACCGCGAGGCCCGCGACGACGGTGGCGAGGTTCCCGGCGTTCAGCGTCCCGGTGAGTACCAGCACCAGCACCAGCGCCACGGTGCCCGCGGCGATCCCGGCCCACAGCGGGTACTGCGAGCGCGGCAGGGGATCGGGCACGGCATGGACGCTCTCGGGCAGGCCCTTGCGGGTCAGCGCGTACTGGAGCAGGCCCACGGCCATGCCCACGGCCGCGAGGGCGAAGCCCAGGTGGAAGCCCCACAGCTGCTGTGCGAAGCCGGTGATCAGCGGGCCCAGCAGGCCGCCGATGTTGATGCCCATGTAGTAGATCGAGAAGCCTGCGTCGCGTCGCGGATCATCACGCGAGTAGAGCGAACCCACCAGGGTCGCGGCAGTGGACTTCAGTCCGCCCGAGCCGACGCCCACCAGCAGCAGACCGGTGATCAATCCGGGGATCCCGGGCAGTGCGGCCAGGGCGATGTGCCCCAGCATGATCATCACGGCGCTGCCGAAGAGGGTCTTCTCCGGGCCCAGCAACCGGTCCGAGACCAGTGCGCCCAGGATCGAGAAGAGATACACCGAACCGCCGTAGGCGCCGACGATGCCGAGCGCGACGGTCTCGTCGATCCCGAGCCCGCCCTCGGTGGCGGCGAAATACATGTAGATCGCGAGGATGCCCTGCATCCCGTAGAAGCTGAAGCGCTCCCACAGCTCGACGCTGAACAGGTTCGCCAGCGGTCCCGGCTGACCCAGGAAGCTGCGGCCGGAGGGGTTGTGCGGATCCACGCCGGGAGGGGTGGGATCCAGTGCAGGGCCGTCTGAAGAATTCACGGTGAGCCATCTTGCGACATGTGGTATCGCAATTCAACACAGGGGGCGGGCTGTGTGATACGTCAGTCGCCGAGAACGGCAGAACCTCGCTGCGCCGGTGACGGGGAGAGGTCCGGCAGCTCCCGGATGCCGAACTCGTGCGCGAGGACCCGGCGCGCGGCGTGCCAGCCGGACATGCCGTGCACCCCCGGTCCCGGCGGGGTCGCCTGGGAGCACAGGTACCAGCCGGTCTCCGCCAGGCGATAGGGATCCAGGCGCGCGGTGGGACGGGCGATCATCCCGGTCATCGTGACCCGGCCCATGGAGATGTCGCCGCCGACGAGGGCAGGGTTGTGGAGGGACATCTGCGAGGCGGGGATCCCCTGGGAAGCGACGATCAGGTCGCGGAAGCCGGGAGCGAAGCGCTCGATCTGGCGGGTCACCAGCTCCGTGGGGTCGGTGGTGTCCCCGGCGGGCATATGGGCGTAGGCCCAGAGCGGGCGCAGTCCGCCCTGGATCCGGGAGGGGTCCGCGATCGATGGATCACTGACCAGCGCCATCGGATGCTCGGGCACGCGCCCCGCGGCGACCTGCGCCTCGGCGTGCGCCATCTGCGCGCGAGTGCCGCCGAGGTGCTGGGTCCCGGCCTCACCCACCTCGGGATCCCGCCAGGGCACGGGGCCGGACAGCACGAAGTCGACCTTCGCCGCGGCATCGCCATGGGGGAAACGGCGCAGCGCCCGTTCGAGCGAGGCCGGCAGCCGGTTCGCGAGGATGTCCGCCGCGGCACCCGCCGGGGTGTCCAGCAGCACCGCCCGAGCGGGCGGCACATCACGCCAGGTGCGCACGTGATGGCCGGTGAGGATCTGCCCTCCATGGGCCTGCAGGTCCTCCACCAGGACATCGATGATCGACTGCGAGCCGCCGACGGGGATCGGCCAGCCGACCCCGTGGCCGATCGCGCTGAGCAGCCCCGCGGTCGCCGACAGCGCGAGCGAGGGCAGCGTGCCGATGGCATGGGCGGCCACGCCGCCCAGCAGGGCGCGGGCCCGCTCGGTGCGGAAGGGCAGATTCCACGCCGCGGTGCCCTGGAGGCCGATCAGGGCGCCGAAGACCGGCGCGGCCAGCAGCGTCCGTGGGGTCAGCAGCGCCGATGGGATCGAGCGCTTGTCCCCGAGGGCGAGCTCGACGACCAGGTCCTGATGGCGGGCGAGAGTGCCGACGGTGGCGCGCCAGGCGGGGCCGTCGGCGCCGAGACCGTCCACGGTGCGCTCGAGGTCGTGCCAGGCGATCGCCGCGGGCTGACCGTCCAGGGGCTGGGCGTAGGAGGCGGTCGGGGCGATCGCCCGGACTCCGCGGGCCTGCACGTCGAAGGCCTCGAAGAAGGGGCTCGCCAGGGCCAGGGGGTGCGCGGCGGAGCAGATGTCGTGCACGATCCCGGTCGCCAGGCCGAGATCGAGGGTGCGGGCACCGCCACCGATCGTCGGCTGGGACTCGAGCACCTGCACCGAGAGCCCGGCCCGGGCGAGGGTGACGGCGGCGGCGAGGCCGTTGGGTCCTGAACCCACCACGACCGCGTCGACCTCTGGCAGGGACTGTGTGCTCATCGGCCCAGCCTAGAGGAGGTGCGATCTCCCTCCCCATTCATTTACGTAAGCGGCACGTAGCGTAAACTGGACCACATGCAGACCACCACTGAATCGCCTGCCCCCGCCGAGACTGCCGCGGAGCGCTCCGCGCGCCGTCCCCAGTCCCAGGCCGTGCTGGAGGTGCTGAGCAAGACCCGCATCTCGCCACGCCTGCTGCGCCTCACCCTCGGCGGCGAGGGCTACGCCGCGCTGAACCGCAACGAGCACACCGACGCCTACGTCAAGCTGCTCATCGCGGACCCGGCGTCCGGCCTGCAGCCCCCGTATGACATGGAGGCGCTTCGCGAGCACAGCCCGGAGCTGCTGCCTGCGCGCCGCACCTACACCGTGCGCCGCTGGGATGACGAGAACCAGCGTCTCGAGCTCGACGTCGTCCTCCACGGCGACGGGCAGGACAACGGCGTCGCCGCCCGCTGGGCCGACGAGGCACAGCCGGGGGAGCGCATCGCCATGTCCGGTGCCGGCGGTGGCTACACCCCGCAGCCGGAGACTCGCCGTCACCTGATGATCGGCGACCACGCCGCCGTCCCCGCGATCGCCGCCGCCCTTGAGACGATGGCCCCCGGTGCGGTCGGCACGGTGCTCATCCAGCTCGAGAGCGAGGAGGACCGCCTCACGCTCGAGCATCCCGCCGGGGTGGAGCTGAACTGGCTGATCGGCGAGCGCGAGCTGCTGGTCGATGCGGTCGCCGCGCTCGACCTCACCGACCACGACGGCCTGCAGGTGTTCTGCCACGTCGAACGGGGCATCACCAAGCAGCTGCGCCGGGTGCTGGTGAAGGAGTCCGGCATCCCTCGCGCGCAGATCTCGATCTCCGCCTACTGGGCCCTGGGGCGGATCGAGGACCAGTTCCAGGCCGAGAAGCGCGAGCCGGTCGGCCGGATCGACGACTGAGGCCGGGCGCCCCCGTGGATCTCATCATCGGCGCGGACGAGCTGGCCCGCCCTGCCTGGGCGTCCACGCACGACGACCTGCGCCTCTACTACGACACCGAGTGGGGCATGCCGGTGCGGGACGAGCGCGGCGTCTTCGAACGGCTCGCGCTCGAAGGCTTTCAATCCGGATTGAGCTGGGCCACGATCCTGCGCCGCCGGGAGGGATTCCGGCGGGCCTTCGCGGGCTTCGACGTCGACGCCGTCGCGGGCTTCGGGCCCGAGGACGTCGAGCGCCTGCTGGGGGATGCGGGCATCATCCGGCACCGCGGGAAGATCGAGGCGACCCTCTCCAATGCGCGGGCGACGATCGCACTGCGGGACGAGCGGGGACCGGGGACCACGCTCGCGGATCTGGTGTGGTCCTACCGGCCGGCGCGGACTCCGCTGCCCCGCACCCCGGCGGAGGTGCCCACCACGAGCGTCGAATCGGTGGCGCTGGCGAAGGAGCTCAAGCGCCGCGGCTTCCGGTTCGTCGGCCCCACCACCATGTTCGCGCTGATGGAGGCGCTGGGGGTGGTCGACACCCACCTGCTGGGCTCCCATCGCCGGGGCAGCTCGGGGATCTGGGCCGCCGACGGCACAGCAGTCGACGGCACAGTGGTCGCGGAGGGCCATAGTCCGTCATAGATCTCGCGCGCCGTCCCCGCGCCGTCCGACGATGATCCGGTGAGCACCGGAGACCTCGAGGAGGCGTCATGAGCACGGCAGGGATACACGCGGGATGGGCTCCCGCCGTCGACGGCCATCACGCGCTGACGCCGCCCGTCTACACCTCGAGCGCCTACGCTCAGACCTCCCACTCCGCGCTCAAGGCGCTGTTCGAGCGGCGCGCCGAGGGCTACGCGTACTCCCGCTCCGGGAATCCGACCACGGCGGTGCTCGAGCAGCGGATCAGCGCACTGGAGCACGGGATCGGCGCGATCGCCGTCGCCTCGGGCCAATCCGCGACCACGATCGCGCTGTGTGCGCTGGCCGCCCCCGGGGGGCACGTGGTCGCCTCCTCACGGCTCTACGGAGGCACCACCGAGCTCCTCGACGACACCCTCGCCGACTTCGGTGTCACCTGCACGGTCGCGGATCCGTGGGATCTCGTCGCCTGGGAGGCCGCCTTCACCGAGCGCACCCGGGCGGCGATCGTGGAGTCCATCGCGAATCCGGGCGCCCAGCTGGTGGACCTCGCCGCGCTGACCGCCATCGCCCATGCGCATGGCGTCCCCGTGGTCGTCGACTCCACGCTCGCCAGTCCCGCCCTCTACCGGCCCGGGGAACACGGCGCCGATCTGGTGGTGCACTCCGCCACCAAGTACCTGTGCGGGCACGGCACCACCATCGCCGGGCTGATCGTGGACACCGGCCGCTTCGATCCGCGCCGACGACCCGAGCGCTGGCAGCGGCTCACCACCCCGAACCGGCGCTTCGGCGTGACCTTCTCCGACGAGTACCGGCGCGGAGGTTCCGGCCTGCTGGCCTACGCCCGCGCCAAGTACGTCACCGACTTCGGCACCGCCCTGCCCGCCGCGAGCGCCCAGCAGATCCTGGTGGGCATCGAGACCCTCGACCTGCGGATGGGCAAGGTGAGCACGGACGCTGCGGTGCTCGCCGGCCGGTTGCACGGGTTGCCGGGGGTCGTCGCGGTGGAGCATCCCACGACTCCCGGTCGGCCCGACGCGCACCTCGCACAGCGGGACTTCCCGCGGGGCACCTCCGGGGTGTTCTCCCTCGAGCTCGCCGGGGGAGAGGCTGCGGCCGCAGCCTTCTGCGATGCGCTGTCGCTGTGGACGATCGCAGTGAACCTCGGGGATGCCCGCTCGCTCGTCTGTCACCCGGGGACCACCACCCATTCGCATCTCACCGCAGCTCAGCGCTCGGCCTGCGGGGTGGAGCCGGGCACAGTCCGGCTCAGCGTCGGGCTCGAGGACCTCGAGGACCTGTGGGCAGACCTCGCCCGAGGGCTCCAGGCGGCCCGCGAGGTGAGCACGGCGGTGCCGGCGGCGGCGTGAGCCCGGTCGCTCCGGGGAAGCACCCATGGGTGCGGGCCGTTGTGCCTGTCATGGAGACAGCTGTGCGCACCGTGGACGTGGTGGTGATCGGCGCCGGGCAGGCGGGGCTCTCCGCGGCATATCACCTGCTGCGCCGAGGCAGGCTGGACGTGATGATCCTCGACGCGGAGGACGGGCCGGGCGGGGCCTGGCGACACCGCTGGGACAGCCTCACGATGGCGACGGTCAACGGGATCCGTGAGCTGCCGGGGATGCCCGTCGTCGAAGCGGCAGGTCATCTGGCCGCCAGCCGTGCAGTGCCCGCCTACTTCGAGGACTTCGAGCGTCGCTTCGAGGTGCCGATCGAGCGCCCGGTGCGCGTGACGCGGGTGGAGGACGATCCGTCGGCCGCTCCGGACGCCGGTGGCCAACTCCCGCTGCTGGTGCACTCCGTCGGAGCCGGCGGTGAGCGGCGTCCGCCCGTGCGGACGCGCGCCGTGTTCAACGCGACCGGCACCTGGACCCGGCCGTTCCGGCCCACCTACCCTGGAGCGGCGAGCTTCCGCGGCCGCCAGCTGCACACCGCCGACTATCGCCGCGCCGAGGACTTCGCCGGGAGGCGGGTCGGAATCATCGGCGGCGGCATCAGCGCCCTGGGCCATCTGCTCGAGATCGCCGAGGTGGCGGAGACCTTCTGGTACACGCGCCGGGAGCCCGTCTTCACGGACCGCCCCTTCACCGAGGAGGTGGGGCGCGAGGTCATCGCCGGGGTGACGGAACGGGTGCGGCAGGGGCTGCCGGTGCGCAGCGTCGTCTCCGCGACCGGACTGGCCTGGACCCCGGAACTGCGAGAGGCTCAGCGCCGCGGGATCCTCGAGCGTCGGCCGATGTTCACGGCCATCACGCCGGACGGGGTGCAGGAGGCAGATGGTTCAGCGAGGTCGCTGGACGTGCTGCTGTGGGCGACCGGGTTCCGACACGAGCTGCGCCATCTGCGGCCGCTGTCCCTGCACAATCGTCGCGGAGGCATCATGATGGACGGCACCGCCGTGGCCCGTGATCCCCGGATCCATCTGATCGGCTACGGCCCCGGCGCCTCGACCATCGGTGCCAACCGTGCTGGCCGGGCCGCCGTGAAGCGCCTGGTCAAAGACCTCGCCGCCGAGCGCCAGCCCGCCTAGGGTGGAGGCCATGGACGAGACGCCGCAGACCCTGCCCCCACTGCCCGAGGATGGGGTGCGGCGCGTGCTGTGCATCGTCGCCCATCCCGACGACATGGAGTACGGGGCCTCGGCCGCCGTCGCCGCCTGGACTGCAGCCGGGGTCGAGGTGAGCTACCTGCTGCTCACCCGTGGTGAAGCCGGGATGGCCGAGGAACCGGATGTCGTCGGCCCTCTGCGGGAGCGGGAGCAGCGCCGGGCCTGCGAGATCGTCGGGGTCTCCGATCTGCGGTATCTCGATCACCCGGACGGGATGCTCGAGGGCTCTCTCGCCCTGCGCCGGGACATCGCCCGGGTGGTGCGGACAGTGCGGCCGGACCTGGTGCTGACGACGAACTTCGAGGTCGAGGCGTACGGCGGCCTCAACCAGGCCGACCACCGTGCGGCCGGTCTCGCCGCGGTGGACGGCACCCGCGACGCCGCGAACCCGTGGGTGTTCCGGGAGCTGGGTGAGGTCGAGGGGCTCGAGGCGTGGAGCGCCCGCGCCCTGCTCGTGGCCGGACATCCTGCGCCGACCCATGCCAAGAGCGTCGACGCCGGGCAGGTGCAGGCGGCGGTGGACTCGCTGCGCGCCCACGAGGCGTATCTCGCCCACGTTGCGGGGCACCCGCTGCCCGAGGAGTTCATCCCCGGGATCCTCACCGGTGGGGGAGAGGCCGCAGGGAGCGAGCACGCGGTGGTGCTGCGGGTGTTCGAGCTCTGACCTCCGACCGCTGAGCGCCACTGACGCGCCACCGACCGCTCGGTCGTCGTTGGTTGCCGGTCTCGGCGGCGGGCTCCTACGGTGGAGGCACCAGGCACGATCTGCCTCGAAAGGAGTCACGATGAGCACCCTGCACGACGGCCTCGCACTCGACCAGGTCCCAGAACTCGCCGCCCAGCTGCGCGTCGACTCGATCCGCGCCTCGACGAGCGCTGGGTCCGGCCACCCCACCTCCAGCCTCTCCGCCGCGGATCTGCTGGCCACCCTCATGGCGCGGCATCTGCGCTACGACTGGGACGCCCCCGAGGCTCCCGGCAACGACCATCTGATCTTCTCCAAGGGCCACGCCTCACCGCTGCTGTACTCGGTATACCGAGCCGCCGGAGTCATCAGCGATGAGGAACTGATGGAGGGCTACCGCCGCTTCGACCAGCGACTCGAGGGCCACCCCACCCCGGTGCTGCCCTGGGTGGACGTCGCCACCGGCTCGCTCGGGCAGGGACTGCCCGACGGGGTCGGCATCGCACTCGCCGGCAAGCACCTGGAGCAGGCCCCCTACCGGGTGTGGGTCCTCACCGGGGACAGCGAACTGGCCGAGGGCTCCATGTGGGAGGCCTTCGCCACCGCATCGCACTATCAGCTGACCAACCTGGTCACGATCGTGGACGTGAACCGGCTCGGCCAGCGCGGCGAGACCGCGCTCGGCTGGGACCTCGGCACCTACGCCGCCCGGGTCGAGGCCTTCGGCGCGAAGGCCGTGATCATCGACGGGCACGACGTCACGAAGATCGACGAGGCGCTGGCGCTGGCCGATGGCGAGCTCGAGAAGCCGCTGGTGATCCTCGCCCGCACGATCAAGGGCAAGGGCATCCCCGGCGTCGAGGACGAGAGCGGCTGGCACGGCAAGCCGATGCCCGAGGAGAAGTCCGAGGAGGCGATCGCGACGCTCGGCGGCGAGAGGTCCCTGCTGGTGCGCGGCCAGAAGCCGCCCGAGATCGAGCCGGCCGACCGCACCCTGCGCGGCACGGTGGAGCTGCCCACCTTCGAGAGGGGCGAGGAGGTCGCGACGCGGAAGGCCTACGGTCCGGCGCTGGTCGCCCTCGCGAAGGTCGATCCCCGGGTGGTCGCCCTGGATGGGGAGGTCTCGAACTCCACCGGTGTCGCCGACTTCGTCGAGGCCTATCCCGAGCGCTTCTTCGAGATGTTCATCGCGGAGCAGCAGATGGTCGCGGCGGCCACCGGGCTCTCCACCCGCGGATACCTCGCCTTCGCCTCGACCTTCGCCGCCTTCCTCACCCGTGCCGCCGACTTCCTCCGCATGGCCCCGGTCTCCCGGGTCGACCTGCGACTGGTCGGCTCCCACGCGGGGGTCGAGATCGGCGCCGACGGCCCCTCGCAGATGGGCCTCGAGGACCTCGCGATGATCGCCGCGACCCAGGGCTCGACCGTGCTCTACCCCAGCGACGCGACGTCCACGGCAGCACTGGTGGTGGAGATGGCCGACATCCCAGGGGTGAGCTACCTGCGCACCACACGCGGTGGATATCCCGTGCTCTACGGGCCCGAGGAGTCGTTCCCCGTCGGCGGGTCGAAGACCCTGCGCAGCTCCCCGGAGGATGCCGTCACGCTGGTCGGCGCCGGGGTGACGCTCCACGAGGCGCTGGCCGCCGCGGAGGCCCTCGCCTCGCAGGGGATCAGGGCCCGGGTGATCGACGCCTACTCGATCAAGCCGATCGACGCCGAGGGCCTGCGCGAGGCCGTCGCCGCGACCGGTGGGCGGATCGTGGTGGCCGAGGACCACCACGCCGAGGGCGGTCTGGGCGCGGCAGTGCTCGCGGCGCTGGCCGCCGAACCGCTCACCGACCTGCACCTCAAGCACCTCGCCGTCGACGGCGTGCCCGGTTCCGGCACGCCCGCGGAGCTGCTGGACTGGGCCGGGATCGACGCCGCGCACATCGCCGCGGCGGCGCGGGCCACCCTGGAGGGGTGAGCGCCCGGGCCGCTCAGCCGCCGTTCCGGCGGCGCCGCCCGAGCTCGAGGGAGTCCATGTCCTCCAGCTCGCGGTCCTTCGTCTCCGGCACCCAGAGGAACACGAAGACCAGGCTCAGCAGTGCGAAGGCCGCGTAGATGCCGTAGGCGAAGGTCAGCCCGATGTTCGACAGGGTCGGGAAGGAGGCCGAGACGGCCCAGTTCGCACCCCACTGCGCCGCCGCCGCGACGGCGAGGGCGGAGGCACGGATCTTGTTGGGGAAGATCTCGCCCAGCAGCACCCAGACCAGCGGGCCCCAGGTGGTGCCGAAGAACATCACGAAGGCGTTCGCGGAGATCAGGGCCACCGTGGACCACGGATCGGGCAGCGCGATCGTCTCGGTGCCCGGGGCGACCTCCCCGAACGAGAAGGCGAGCGCCATCAGCCCCAGCGACACGGTCATCCCGGCGGAGCCCACCAGCAGCATCAGGCGCCTGCCCACCCGGTCCACCAGCAGGATCGCGATGATCGTCGCCACGATGTTCATCACCGAGGTGATGGTGCTGGTCAGCAGGGCCTGGGATTCGTCGAAGCCGACGGACTGCCACAGCGTGGTGGAGTAGTAGAAGATGACGTTGATGCCCACCAGCTGCTGGAACAGCGACAGCAGGATGCCCAGCCAGACGATCGGCTTGAGGCCGAACCGCCCACCGAGCAGGTCACGAAGGCTCTCCTTGTCCTCCCGCTCGAGCGTCTTGCGGATCTGCTCGATCTTCAGGTTGACGTCGAGCTCACCGGTGTAGTCGTAGAGCACCTTCGAGGCGCGATCCAGTTCTCCCTTGCCAATCAGGTAACGCGGTGATTCCGGCAGGAACAGCGCCATGATCCCGTAGATCGCCGCCGGGACCGACTCGATCATGAACATCCAGCGCCAGGCGGCGACCCCGAACCAGAACGACTCCGCCGCGCCTCCGGCGGTGTTCGCGATCACGGCGTTGGACAGCAGGGCGACGAAGATGCCGAGCACGATCGCCAGCTGCTGCAGCGAGCCCAGCCGGCCGCGGAACTTCGCCGGGGCGACCTCCGCGATGTAAGCGGGGGCGATGACGCTCGCGGCACCGACGCCGAGACCGCCGACCACGCGCCAGATGATCAGGTCCCAGACCCCGAAGGCCAACCCGGAGCCGATCGCGGAGATGAAGAACAGGGTCGCCGCGATCACCATCACCGGGATCCGCCCGTAGCGGTTCGAGAGGGTGCCCGCGAACCAGGCGCCGACGGCACAGCCGAGCAGGGCGGAGGAGACGGCGAAGCCGGTCAGGCCCGCGCCGAGCGAGAACTCGTCGGAGAGGGCGTTGACGGCGCCGTTGATGACCGAGGTGTCGAAGCCGAACAGGAAGCCGCCGACGGCGGCCGCCACGCTGATGACGACGACCTTGGGGTTCAGGCTCTGGGACGGTGCCTGGCCGCCTCCGGACCGTGCTGCGGGTGTGGACATGATGCGTCGCCTCCCTGCCGAGGATGTGAGGTGCTCCACAGTATCCCCTCGTAGGGCGTCCCTTCATCAGTCAGCGGGAGCGGCGCACCTCGGCGGCATGGGCGTCCAGGATTCGGAGGATCCCGCGATGCTGCCAGACGCGGTTCCGCGAGCGGCCGGTCGCCTCCCGGAGCGCCCCGGACTCCGTGAGCTGAGCCAGCGCGCGCTGCGCGGTCATCGGCGGAGACCGGGGCGGTGGTGGTCAGCAGCCCTTTGCCGCTGAGCATCGCGTGGACCAGGGCGCGTCCGGCGCGGCCATTGCCGTCGGTGAAGGGGTGGAGGGTCTCGAACTGTGCATGGGCGATCGCGGAGTGGAGCAGGATCGGCAGGTCATCCCGTGCGATGAAGGCCAGGAGGTCCTGCAGGGCGGCGGCCGACGGGAGGCACGGACACCGGGGTCGCCGGATATGTGCTCACACACGCACTGCAGTAGCACTTTGGTGAGAAAGTGTGACTACAGAAGGCTGGGAGTCACATGTCGGGCTCAGGCCTCTGCCGCGGCCTCGAGGCGCTCGAGCTCCGCCGCGGCCGTCTCCGGGTCGAGCTTGGTGAAGATCGGGGTGGGCTTGACGACCTGCTGGCCGACGCCGACGGGATGGTGCCCCCAGGCGGGCACGTCCGTGTAATCCCCGGTGATGATCGGGTAGCCGGGCCCGCCGTCGAGATCCTCGACCTCGTCGATGCGCGGCATCGGTGCGATCTGGCGCGTCCCACCGAGCGCCTTCTCGACCGCATTCGCGGACTGCGGCAGGAAGGGGGCCAGCATGGTGTTCAGGTCGGTGACGGCCTGGGCGAGCACATGCAGCACGGTGAGCAGGCGGGGACGCTGCTCCTCCGCCTTCATCTTGAACGGCTCGGTGCGGGAGACGTACGCATTCGCCTCGCCCACCAGGCGCATGATCTCGGCGATCGCCGCCCGCTGACGGTGCGCCTCGATGAGACCGCCGACGGTCGTGAAGCCCTCGCGGATCTGGTCCAGCAGCGCGGTGTCGATCTCCTCGAACTCCCCGGCGGCCGGGATCTCGCCGACGTTCTTCGCGATCATCGCGGCGGTGCGGTTGACGAGGTTGCCCCAGCCGGCGACCAGCTCGTTGTTGGTGCGGGAGACGAAGTCGACCCAGGTGAAGTCCGCGTCATGGGTCTCCGGCCCTGCTGCGGAGATGAAGTAGCGCAGGGCATCGGGCTGGTAGCGCTCGAGCACATCGCGGACGTAGATGACGATCCCCTTGGAGGAGGAGAACTTCTTCCCCTCCATGGTGAGGAACTCGCTGGAGACCACCTCGGTGGGCAGCTTCAGCTCGCCGAACTTCCCCGGCGCGCCGCCCTTGTCGCCCTTCCCGTTCTGGGCGAGCATCTCCGCCGGCCAGATCTGGGAATGGAAGACGATGTTGTCCTTGCCCATGAAGTAGTAGGCGAGGGTCTCGGGGTCGTTCCACCACGTCCGCCACGCCTCCGGGTCACCGGACCGGCGCGCCCACTCGATCGAGGCGGAGAGATAGCCGATCACCGCGTCGAACCAGACGTACAGACGCTTGTTCGGCTGGTCCTCCCAGCCGGGCACAGGGATGCCCCAGTCGATGTCTCGGGTCATCGCCCGCGGCCGGATGTCCTCGAGGATGTTCTGGCTGAAGCGGATCACGTTCGGGCGCCACAGCCCGGTGGCCTCACGCTCGTCCAGCCAGTGGCCCAGCTCCCCGGCCAGGGCCGGGAGGTCGAGGAACCAGTGGGAGGTCTCGATGAACTTCGGGGTCTCGCCGTTGATGCGCGAGACCGGGTCGATGAGATCCGTGGGGTCCAGCTGGTTGCCACAGGTGTCGCACTGGTCGCCGCGCGCTCCGCCGGCACCGCAGATCGGGCAGGTGCCCTCGATGTAGCGGTCCGGCAGGGTGCGTCCTGTCGAGGGGGAGATCGCGCCGGAGGTGACCTGCTCGACCATGTAGCCGTTGTCCCGCACCGTGACGAACATGTCCTGCACCACCTGGTAGTGGTTGCGGGTGGTGGTGCGCGTGAACAGGTCATAGGACAGGCCCAGTGCCACCAGATCCTCGACGATCAGGCGGTTGTTGCGATCGGCGAGCTCGCGAGCGCTGATGCCCTCGGAGTCGGCGGCGACCAGGATCGGGGTGCCGTGCTCATCGGTGCCGGAGACCATGAGCACGTCGTGGCCGGCCATCCGCATGTAGCGGGAAAAGACATCGGAGGGGACGCCGAAGCCGGCGACGTGGCCGATGTGGCGGGGACCATTGGCATACGGCCAGGCGACTGCGGACAGGACTGTGCTCATAGCAGTCGATTCTAGAGGAGGGGCGGGCGCCCCTTAGCCCGCGCGATGCAGGATTGCCTGCCAGCCGACTGACTCGGCACCGCGCACGTGTCCCTCGGAGTCGTCGAGCAGCACGATCTGCGAGGGAAGCATCTCCGTGCCGAGGACCCGTCGAGCCCGAGCTCGCGCAGTTCCGCAGGGACCCGGTCAGTGCCGTTGGCCAACACGAATACTGCCGTTCCCCCGGTCGCGGAATCTCCGCAGCTCGGCGAGCACCCGGCGCTCGATCTGCGCTGGTCGACCAACTCGCGCAACTGCTGCAGGGAGGGAGTCATGACCGTCAACGTAGGGGTGACACAGGGAGGAGATATTCCCGTGACGCTTTCGGTCGGGTGTGCCTAGGATGGAATCATGTGCTGCCGAATCTCCAGCGCGATGCTGATCGCGCGTCCCCGCGCCCGCCGCTGACGGCGGCGCCCCACCACACCCTCACGCCGTCGTCCGGACCTCCACCGGGCGGTACTTCGCCATGCCCGGTGCACCCCACCACCGGAAGGCACCACATGACTCAGCACACCCACCCGCTGCCGAGCACCGGCACCGCGCACCTGCGCGCCCGCGATCTGCGCCTGGCCCGCGGCGGCCGCGTGCTCCTGGACCACGTCGATCTCACCCTGGCCCCCGGCGAACGGCTCGCCGTGGTCGGCGAGAACGGGCGCGGCAAGACCACCCTGCTCGAGGCCCTCGCCGGGATACTCGAGCCCGACGCCGGGACCGTCGAGCGCCACGGCACGCTCGGGATCGTCCGGCAGGAGCTCGCCACCGGCGCGGACGACGGCGAGGCCCTGCGTACCGTCGGTGACCTGTTTGACGAGCTGCTCGCCCGCCCGTTGGAAGCCCTGGGCGAGCTCGATGACGCCGCCGCGGCGCTCACCGAGGACACCGTGGCGGCGGCGCAACGCTACGACGAGGCGCTCGCCCTGGTCACCGCGCTGGATGCCTGGGACGCACTGCGTCGATTGGAGGTCGCGCTCGAGGAGGTCGGGGCCGTCACCGACCGTGCCCGCCCGCTCGCAGCGCTGTCGGTCGGGCAGCGCTACCGCGTGCGCCTGGCCGGGGTCATCGCCGCCCGCGACGACCTCCTGCTGCTGGACGAGCCCACCAACCACCTCGACTCGCGAGGACTCGAGCACCTCGCCCGCGCCGTGCGCGAGCATCCCGGCGCCGCCGCGCTCGTCTCCCACGACCGGACGCTGCTGGAAGACGTGGCCACCGCGTTCCTCGACCTGGATCCCACCCGCGATGCCCGGCCCCTGCTGGTCAGCGGCGGTCTCGAGGCATGGCAGGAGGCGAGGAGACGCCACCGCACCGCCTGGGAGGACGCCTACCGTGCCCAGCAGGAGCAACAGGACCGGCTGCGCTCGCAGGCTGACGCCGCCCGCTCGCGCCTCTCCACGCGGTGGCGGCCGGACAAGGGCACCGGGAGACACCAGCGGCAGTCCCGCGCCCCGGGCATCGTGCGCGCGATGAACGAACGCATCGACCGGCTCGAGGAGCACCGCCTCGACGTGCCGCCGCCCCCGCCGCGACTGCACCTCTCGGCAGCGGGGACCGCTGCCGGCACGCCGCTGCTGCGGGCCGACGCGGTGCGTGTCGATGACCGGCTGGGGGAGACCACGCTGCGGCTCGAGGGCGGGGACCGTCTGCTGGTCGTCGGCCCCAATGGCGCCGGCAAGACGACGCTGCTGCGGGTGCTCGCGGGAGAGCTCGCGCCGACCTCGGGATCCGTGCGGGTGCTCGGCCGGACGCGACTCGGGCTGCTCGCCCAGGAGGATGCACCCCTCGGGGTCCATCGCGGCAGTCCGGGGGAGCGGCGTCGTCGAGCGCTGGCCGGGCTGTTCCGTGAGCGTCCCGATGTGCTGCTGCTGGACGAGCCCACCAACCACCTCGGCATCAGCGGGGTCGACGACCTGCTCGAGGGTCTCGAGGCCTCCCCGTCGGCCGTCGTGGTCGCGACCCACGACCGCTCCGTGCTGCGGGCGCTGGCGCACTGGCCGCGGCTCGAGCTCGGGAGCTGAGGCTGCCGGTGATCGGGGTGGACGCAGCAGAGAGGGTGTCCGCCCCGATACGCTGGTGCCATGAGCAACGAAGGACTCGCCGCCGCGCAGCAGAAGATGGCCGATGAAGGGGTCGCACAGACTGCGATCGACGTCTTCTCCCACTATTACGAACAGCTCGCGCAGGGCGTCACGGGCACCATCCCTGAGGACACGATCGACCCCTATCTCGATCCCCCGCTGCTCGAGGACGTGAAGATCGACGTCGGTCACGCCAAGCAGGTCTTCGACCAGCTGGCGATCATCAACCTCAACGGCGGGCTCGGCACCTCGATGGGCCTGGACCAGGCGAAGTCGCTGCTGCCCGTGCGCGATGGCAAGAGCTTCCTCGACATCATCGTCGAACAGGTCCTCGCCGCGCGTCGCGGCACCGGCTCCCGCCTGCCGCTGATCTTCATGAACTCCTTCCGCACCCGCGAGGACACCCTCGAGGTGCTCGCGAAGTATCCCGACCTGCCCGTCGGCGACCTGCCCCTGGACTTCCTGCAGAACAAGGAGCCGAAGCTGCGGAAGGACGATCTCACCCCCGTGGACTGGGAGGCGGACCCCTCGCTCGAGTGGTGCCCGCCCGGCCACGGCGACATCTACACCGCGCTGCAGACCTCCGGCCTGCTCCAGCAGCTGCTGGACGCCGGCTTCAAGTACGCCTCCGTCTCGAACTCGGACAACCTCGGCACCGTGCCGAGCCCCGTGATCGCCTCCTGGTTCGCCTCCACCGGCGCGCCCTATGCCGCAGAGCTGTGCCGTCGCACCCCCGCCGATCGCAAGGGCGGTCACCTCGCGGTGCGGAAGTCCGACGGCCGACTCATCCTGCGCGATACCGCGCAGACACCCGAGGAGGAGATGGACTTCTTCACCGATGAGCATCGCCACCCGTTCTTCCACACCAACAACCTCTGGTTCGACCTCGAGCAGATGGCCGCGGTGCTCGCAGAACGCGACGGCATCATGGGCCTGCCCCTGATCCGCAACGAGAAGACGGTGGATCCGGCCGACAAAGCCAGCACCCCCGTCTACCAGATCGAATCCGCGATGGGAGCGGCGATCGAGGTGTTCGACGGCGCGACCGCGATCGTTGTCGGCCGCGACCGCTTCCTGCCGGTCAAGGCGACCAGCGATCTGCTGCTGGTGCGCTCGGACGCCTACACTCTCGACGAGCGGGCCGCGCTCGTGCAGCAGGTGGACACGGTGCCCGCGGTCTCGCTGCACAGCGGTGCCTACAAGCTGATCCAGGACTTCGAGCCGCGCTTCCCGCACGGGGTGCCCTCGCTCAAGGAGGCCAGCAGCCTGGATGTGCAGGGCGACTGGACCTTCGGAGCCGATGTCTCTGTGATCGGGGACGCCGTGCTCGGCGAAGAGGGCGGCGAGGTCCCCGAAGGGGCCCGCGTCGGCACCGCCACTGCTGGCTGACCCCTCCGGGCCCTGCCGCGAGATCGACGTTCGGACCATATTCGGTCAGCGAAGTTGTACCGAACGTCGATCTCGCCGAGCACTGGGACCTCGGTGAGCGTTGTGCCTGATGATCAGCGGCACCAGCGCTCTCTCCTTGTGGAGGATCCGCCACGTCCTGCCGCTCACCTGCGGGTTGTGGAGCGTCATAGGGTCTACGGCGTCGGGGGCCGATGCTGTGGAGATGACCGGCAGACCACGTCCGCTCCCACCTGCTCTTCCCTTCCCTGTTTTCACGACCGCCGAAGCACGGGACGCGGGCGTGTCCGCGTCTCGCCTCCGGGCAGCGGATGTGAGATCACTGGACCGAGGACTCTGGGCACTGGCGGAGCGGCCAATCACCGAGGCGGACATCGTCGCCGCGTTCTGTCGGCGGGATCGAGACACCTTCGCAGCGGGCCTCACCGCCGCGCGACTCTGGGGCATCCCGCTGCCTGGAGTCCTGGCGGATGAGGTGGTCTGCGTCCCGCTCACCTCGCGACGCGTGAATGGCCGATCGGTGCCCCGGCCCCGGGGCCGCACGGTGGACATCCGGATCCATCTGGCATCCTAGGCACCGCCACGGCGAGGTTCCGCGCTGGTGCGGTGGAGTCGTCTCGAGATCACCCCGATGTCGCTGGATCATCAGCCGGCAGTGCAGGTCACGAGTCGGATCCGCACCCTTGTCGACCTCTCCGGGGTGCTTCGCCACGAGGCGCTCGTCGCGATCGGAGATCACCTGGTCCGCCAGCCGCGGCCAGAGTACGAGGGGCGGTCGGTCCCCTATGCGGCTCTCGAGGAGCTGCTCGAGGCGGCCAGCTCCTTCCACGGA
>NZ_JBQSWK010000042.1:0-24831 GCF_052377065.1 Brachybacterium sp. AOP42-C2-15 | reverse complement strand
GCCAGGAGATGCTCGATGCGGCGACGTCAGATGTGGACGACCCCGATCTGACCATGGCCCTCCGTCGGCTCTACCTCGACCCAGAGGACGGGCAGCTCGTCGCCGTCGATTCCGTCTCCCGTGAGTTCCCGCCCGCCCTCGCCCGATTCCTTCGCCTGGGTCACCAGACCTGTCGCGCGCCCTACTGCGACGCGAACATCCGGCAGAACGATCACATCGTTCCCTGGTCGCAGGGAGGCCCCACCTCTCTTCTCAACGGCAACGGCGTGTGCGTCGGCGACAACCAGAAGGAAGAATCCGGCGAGAGAGCCCGGGTCATCACCGACGAGAACGGCGTCAGACGCACTGTCGAGTGGACAAGCCGATACGGACAGAAGGCCAGGCGACGGGGCATCAACTTCGACCCCCTCGGCACCGGGCTCAGACTCCTGGACGAGTCAGCACGACAGATGAGAGATGCGTCAGACCCCGAAAGCGGCGCGCCCGACGATGACACGGTCTCCGCAGTACATCCCGGCGCCGACGAAGAACGGCGCGACCCGATCGCGGGCGTTCCCCCGGGTGGTCCAGAGGATCCCAATGCTTCGTTCCATCGAGCCTTCGCACGAGTGGAGCGCAGGGCTCTCGATCTCACCGATCCGCATCCGAGATTTCGCAATGCCCGACGCAATCGGCACTGGCTCCTCCAGGGGCGCACCGACTACATCTTCACTCCGCACCTCGACATCATCGACAGCTGGTAGCTCGACAGCTGGCAACTCGACAGCCAGTAAATCGACGGCCTGTAAGGAGTCCCTGCACGAGGCCTCCAGGGATTCCGGACCGCCCTCACTCGAGCAGCTCGGACAGCTCCAGCCAGCGCTCCTCGAGCTCCTCGATCTCCGCCTCGACAGCGCGCAGCTCATCGGTGATCTTCTGCAGCCCGACATAGTCGGACTGGTCGTGCGCCGCGAGTGTGGAATGCAGCGACGTCGTCTGCTTGTCGAGCTTCTTCATCCTCCGCTCGATCGCACCGAGCTCCTTCTGCGCCGTATGAGCCTGCGCCCCCGACACATTCGATGCGGACTCGGACGCGCCGCCGCCAGCGCCAGCGGAGCCACCCGCTGACTTCGCTCCCGCAGATTTCGACCCCGCAGCCTTCGCTCCCGCAGAGCGTCCAGCCGCGCCCTTCGCCGACGAGGACCCACCAGATGCCGCATCCTCACGCAGGCCCTCTGCCCGCAGCGCGAGGTACTGCTCGACGCCGCCCGGCACATGCCTCACCGCACCGTCGAGCACCGCGTACTGGATATCGGTGACCCGCTCCAGCAGGTACCGGTCGTGGGAGACGACGATCAGCGGCCCGGGCCAGGTGTCCAGCAGATCCTCCATGGCAGCGAGCATGTCGGTGTCCATGTCGTTCGTCGGCTCGTCGAGCACGAGCACATTGGGCTCCTCAAGGAGGGTGAACAGCAGGTTCAGGCGTCGCTGCTGCCCACCGGAGAGTGCTCCCACCAGAACCTTCTGATGCGCCGTCGTGAAGCCGAGACGCTCCAGCAGCTGTCCGGGGGAGACCTCGTCCTTCCCTGCCCGGAAGGTGGTGCGGTACTTCGCCACCACATCGCTGACCCTGGAGTTCAGATGCTCCTCGAGCCCCTCGAGCCGCTGCGACACCTGGCAGACAGTCACCGTCTTGCCCCGCTTGACCCGGCCCGCCTGCGGCTCGAGGTCCCCGGTGATCAGTGCGAGCAGCGTGGACTTGCCGGCCCCGTTGGGGCCCAGCACGCCGATGCGATCCGCTGGCCCGATATGCAGGGTGACATCGCGCAGCACGGTGAGATCGTCATAACCGGCGTCGACATCGAGCACATCGATCACGTCGCGGCCCAGCCGCGAGGTCGCCAGCTGGGTCAGCTCGACGGTGTCCCGCACCGGCGGCTCCCCGGCGATCAGCTCATTGGCGGCATCGATGCGGAACTTCGGCTTCGCGGTCCGGGCAGGTGCACCCCGGCGCAGCCAGGCCAGCTCCTTGCGCATCAGGTTCTGCCGCTTCGACTCGATGGTCGCCGCCTGCCGGTCCCGCTCGACGCGCTGCAGCACATAGGCCGCGTAGCCGCCCTCGAAGGGCTCGACGATCCCGTCGTGCACCTCCCACATCCGGGTGCACACCGCGTCGAGGAACCAGCGGTCGTGCGTGATCACCACCAGCCCGCCATCCTTCGGGCTCCAGCGTCGGCGCAGATGCTCCGCGAGCCAGGAGATCCCCTCGACGTCGAGATGGTTGGTGGGCTCATCGAGCAGGAGCACGTCCCAGTCGCCCACGAGCAGCTCTGCCAGGTGGACGCGCCGCAGCTGGCCGCCGGAGAGATCGGTCAGCGGAGCATCCAGGTCGATGCCCCCGAGCAGTCCTTCGAGCACATCGCGGATCCGCGGATCCGAGGCCCACTCGTAGTCCGGTCGATCGCCGAGCACGCGCTCATGCACGCTGGTCTCGGCTGTCGCCTCGTCCTGCTGGCTCAGCACACCGACCCGGACCCCGCCGCGCACGGTGACCCGGCCCTCGTCGGGCTCCCTGAAACGCGCCAACAGCCGCAGCAGGGTGGACTTGCCATCACCATTGCGCCCCACCACCCCGATCCGGTCGCCCTCGTCGATCCCGACGGTGATGTCATCCAGCAGCACGCGGTCGGGCAGCGCGACGTGCAGGGATTGGGTGCCGAGCAGATGAGCCATGCGATGAAGTCCTCAAGAGTGGTGTCGGTGGGTCGTGGCGGAATGGCGGGGAGACGGGGCGGCGGGGCGAACGGCCAGACATCCTCAACGGTCGCGTGCTCGGGCGCTTCAGGCGACCCTGGACTGTCGAAGAATCGTGCAGCTCACAATTCCTGATGGCGGTGAACGGCTCTGGGAGCGGTCAGCGGCGCTGATTGCGGCCGAGGGCCTCGGGACCGGTCGACGACTCTGGTGGCGGCGGTGCTGGTGGCGGCGGTGCTGATGGAGGCGACGAGAGAGTCGACGGCCACCGCACGGGAAGCCCTCACATTGAGCGGGGCGTCTCCGACTCGAAGGTCAGCAGCAGAGAGCGCAGGGTGTCGGCGAGGCTGGAGCGTCCGTCGGGGGCGAGCGGCTCGAGCAGCTCCTGCTCCGCGTCCAGCAGCCGCTCCATCGCCGCATCGACCCGGGCGACGCCATCGGCTCGCAGCCTCACCTCGACCGCGCGGCCGTCGTGCGGGCTGCGGTTCTTGCTCACCAGATCCCGTGCGACCAGCTTGTCGATCCGGGTCGTCATGGTGCCGCTGGTCACCAGCGTCTCGTGCATGAGTGCGCCGGGGGAGAGGGCATCCTCGCCGCTGCGGCGCAGCGCGGAGAGCATGTCGAACTCCCATCCCTCGAGGCCCGCGTCCGTGAAGGCACTGCGGCGGGCGACCTCGAGATACCTCGAGAGTCGGGAGATGCGGGAGAACACCGCCAGCGGTGCGACGTCCAGATCGGCGCGTGCCCTCTGCCAGCCTTCGACGATGCGGTCGACCTCGTCGTGGCGGCATGCGTCGGCGTCCTCAGGCATAGGGGGCATGAGCCGAGTCTAGGTGCCGCTCAGCTGTGGGTGTCGCCGCGCAGAGCCGGGGTCTTCTGCAGGGCGCTGAGTCCGTACCAGGACAGATTGACCATGCGTGCCGCGACGATCTCCTTCTGGGGCTCGCGGGTCTCGAGCCACCACTGACCGGTGTACGCGACCATCCCCACCAGCATCTGCGCGTACAGGGCAGCGTCTCGAGGCGGATACGAATGGAGGGTGAGCTGGGCGGCGAGGATCTCCTCGACGCGTCCGGCCACATCTGTCAGCAGGGAGGAGAAGGTGCCGAGGGTGTGGCTGACGGGGGAGTCCCGCACGAGGATGCGGAAGCCGTCCTCGTTCTCGTCGATGTAGGCGAGGAACGCCAGCGCGGCACGCTCCATCAGCACCCGGGGGTGCTCCCGCTGATTCTGGAGGGAGCTCTCCAGGTCCCCCAGCAGCGTGGAGACCTCGCGGTCCACGACCACCGCGTACAGCCCTTCCTTGCCTCCGAAGTGCTCGTACACGATGGGCTTGGAGACCTTGGCACGGGCCGCGATCTCCTCGACCGTGGTCATGTCGAAGCCCTTCTCGGCGAACAGCTGCCGGCCCACCGCCACCAGCTGCTCGCGCCGCTCCTTGCCCGTCATCCGGGTCGATCGACCGCGGGCTGCCCCGTTCTCCGCCATGGTCGGAGTCTTCCACACCCCTCTCGGCACGCCGCGATACCGCACTCGGCACGGCGCGATACCGCATTCGGCACGTCACGACGTCGCGCTCGGCAGGTCGCCGAGCGGCGCAGGCGGTAGAGCGACCTGTGCCACCGATGGACTCGACGAGGTCCGGGAGGGGCGCCACGGACGATAGGATCAGGCCGCGTCCGTGGCGCTGGGTGCCCGTTCCGGATCCCTGAGGAGCCGGCTCGTCGCCAGGCCCTGCTGGACGCGATCCGCCATGGTGTAATCGGCAACACCTCAGATTTTGGTTCTGAAATTTCAGGTTCGAGTCCTGATGGCGGAACGCTCACCGCCCCTGCGGCGGTGCCGCAGACCTCACCCGTCGATCCCGAGGAGCCGCAGACGTGGGAATCGCTGAGACCACTGCCCCCGCCGCCGTGATAGTTCTGGCCGCCGGTGCCGGGACCCGAATGAAGTCCCGAAAGCCCAAGGTCCTTCACGAGATCGGGGGCAGATCTCTGCTGGTGCACGCCGTGACCGCCGCTGAGGGCACGAGCCCCGGCGAGCTGGTGGTCGTGCTCCGTCACGAGCGTGATCGCGTCGCCGAGCACCTCGCGGAGCACGCCTCCGAGGTGTCCGTCGCCGATCAGGACGAGATCCCCGGCACCGGGCGCGCCGTCCAGTGCGGCCTCGAGCAGGTCACCGCCGCGGAGGGCACCGTGCTGGTCACCTACGGCGACGTGCCGCTGCTCGATCCGGCGACCCTGCGCGACCTGGTCGCCGCGCATGAAGGCGCCGGGGCTGCGGCCACCGTGCTCAGCGCCCGCGTCCCCGACCCCACCGGTTACGGCCGCATCCTGCGCAGCGAGGACGGCACCGAGGTCCTCGGCATCGTCGAGCACAAGGACGCCGACGACGCGCAGCGCGCGATCGACGAGATCAACTCCGGGATCTACGCCTTCGATCTCGCCGTGCTGCGTGACGCGCTCGGACGCATCGGCACCGACAATGCGCAGGGCGAGATGTACCTCACCGACGTGCTCGCCATCGCGCAGGCGGACGGCCGCTCCGTGCGGGCCGTCGTCACCGAGGACGTGATGATGGTCGAGGGCGTCAACGACAAGGTCCAGCTCGCCCAGCTCGGCGCGGAGATGAACCGCCGCACGCTCGAGCGGCATATGCGCGCCGGCGTCACGATCGTGGATCCCGCCACCACCTGGATCGACTCCGATGTCTCCATCGGCCAGGACGCGATCATCCTGCCCGGAGTCCAGCTCCACGGTGCGAGCGACATCGGCGAGGAAGCCGTGATCGGACCGGACACCACGCTGCGTGACACCGAGGTGGGGCCGGGTGCCGAGGTGGTCCGCTCCCACGCGCTGCTGGCAGTGATCGGCGCGGGAGCGACGGTGGGTCCGTTCTCCTACCTGCGCGCTGGGACCGACCTCGGGGCGAAGGGCAAGATCGGCGGATTCGTCGAGACCAAGAACGCGAAGATCGGCGATGGCGCGAAGGTGCCCCACCTCAGCTACGTCGGCGACGCCGAGATCGGGGAGGGAACCAACATCGGCGCCGGCACGATCTTCGCCAACTACGACGGCGTGAACAAGCACCGCACCACGATCGGCAAGCACGTGCGCGTCGGCTCCCACAACGTGCTCGTGGCCCCCGTCGTCATCGGGGACGGAGCGGCCACCGGCGCCGGCACCACGGTTCGCAAGGACGTGCCCCCCGGGGCCCTGGGCGTGAGCGCGGTCTCGCAGCGGAACATGGAAGGATGGACGCTGCGACGCCGCGCGGGGACCGCGGCCGAGGGCGCGGCACGCGCTGCCCTCGGCGCTGACGATGGGTCCGCTGCCGAGACGCCTGCAGGAACTGCCGCCGATGAGCACAAGGAGCACGAGCAGCGATGAGCGGAATCGTCACCCCCGGAGAGAAGCGACTGGTCCTCGCATCCGGACGGGCACACCCCGTCCTCGCGCAGGAGGTCGCCGCCGAGCTCGGCGTCGAGGTCTTGCCGATGGACGCCTGGGACTTCGCCAACGGGGAGATCTACGTGCGCTACGGCGAGTCCGTGCGCGGCACCGACGTCTTCGTGCTGCAGTCCCACCCCGCGCCGATCAACACCTGGGTGATGGAGCACCTGATCATGATCGATGCGCTCAAGCGCGCATCGGCCAAGCGGATCACCGCGATCGCACCGAGCTTCCCGTACGCACGCCAGGACAAGAAGCACCGCGGTCGTGAGCCGATCTCGGCGCGCCTGATGGCGGACATGTACGAGACCGCCGGCGTGGACCGCATGATCTCCGTGGACCTGCACGCCCCTCAGGTGCAGGGCTACTTCAACCGCCCGGTCGATCACCTGATGGCGCTGCCGATCCTCGCCGAGTACATCCAGGAGAAGTACGGCGAAGAAGACATCGCCGTGGTCTCGCCGGATGCTGGTCGGATCCGGGTGGCGGAGCAGTGGGCCAAGCGGCTCGGCGGTGTGAACCTCGCCTTCGTCCACAAGTCCCGCGACATCAACCGGCCCAACCAGGCTGTGGCCAAGCGCGTGATCGGTGACGTCGAGGGCAAGACCTGCATCCTGGTCGACGACATGATCGACACGGCGGGCACCATCGTCCAGGCGTCCGACGCCCTGCTGGCAGGCGGAGCGTCTTCCGTGGTCATCGCGACCACCCACGCGATCCTCTCCGATCCCGCCACCGAGCGGCTGAAGAACAGCTCCGTGCGGGAGATCGTCTGCACCAACACCCTGCCGGTGCCCCCTGAGAAGCAGTTCGACCGCCTCACCCAGCTGTCGATCGCACCGTTGCTGGCACGAGCGATCCGAGCCGTCTTCGACGAGGGCTCGGTCACCAGCCTCTTCGACGGCGAAGTCTGACCGCACCCGGCGCACCCGGCGCACCCGGCGCACCCGGCGAGCCCGGCGAGCCCGGCGCACCCGGGCACAAGAGAGCGACCCCGTCCCCCCTGCAGGGAGACGGGGTCGTTCTCTATTTCGTCGGACGCGCACCGGGGCTGCGCTCGGCGGTCAGCGGCGGTCAGCGGCGGTCAGCTCAGATGAGGAAGCGATTGCCCTTCACGAGCCGGTTCCAGGACTTCCCGAAGCCCACGTGGTCGCCTGCGGCGAGGCCGGCCATAGCGATCACGATCACGGCCATCAGCAGGTGATCGTCGTAGAGCGGGTTCGTGGCGATGGGGAAGGCCGCCAGATACATCAGCGTGTACATCGCCGCGGCGGACACCGCCGCCACCCGGGTGCCGATGCCGAGCATCAGAGCCACGCCGATGCCGAGCAGACCGACCATGAACAGCACGTCCGTGAGCGGGTTGATCGAGAGGAAGAACTCCCAGACCTGTGCGAAGGGGTTTCCTCCGGCGATCGAGCCGCCGAGGAACCCGGTGGTGGGAGACCCGCCGTTCAGCCAGGAGTTCTCGGTGGGGGTGGCGAAGCCCAGCCCGAAGGTCTTGTCGAGGAACGCCCACAGGAAGGTGAATCCGACCATGAGGCGCGTGACGCCGAGCACCGTGTAGCCCCACCCGCTCTTCTCGGCGCCGGTGAGGGTGGAGTGAGTCGCGGCAGCAGTGGTGGCGGAGGGGACGGACGAGGCGGAGGGAACGGCGGTGGCAGTCACGGGAGAGCCTTTCGGTCGACGACACCGGGGGAACGGGTCGTGGTGGTGTGACAGGGACTAAGAGCACCGTATTCTCGAGATCGGCTCCGTCGCAGGGACCTTGGTCGCGAAGAAGATGCTGTGACCTGCAGGGACGTAGGTCCCTGGCGCTTCGGGCGGGGGAGTGCGCAGGGCGCCGCGGCGCCCGATGCGGCGCCCCTCACGTCCTCGGAGTGCGGCGCCTTCGCGCGTGCTATTGTCACCAGGTCACTTCGGCGAGGGAGCGGGCTGCGGCCCCTCCGTGATCGACGCGGTGCGGAGTACCGGGAGCCCGCTCCCTGTGCCTCGTGGCGTCGCTCATCGTCGAGCCAACGCATCTACGAGGAGCACCCCCATGGCTGAGAAGCTGAACGTCGAACTGCGCGAGGACTTCGGCAAGGGCGCCGCCCGCCGCCTGCGCACCCAGAGCCTGGTCCCCGCCGTCCTGTACGGCCACGGCGAGGCCCCCCTCCACCTCTCGCTGCCCGGTCACGCCACCGCCCTGGCCGCCCGTAACCCCAACGCGCTGCTCGAGCTCCAGCTCACGGATGGCACCACGCACCTCGCGCTGATCAAGGAGATCCAGCGCCACCCGCTCAAGCGCACCCTGAACCACCTCGACCTGATCACCGTCCGCAAGGGCGAGAAGGTCGAGGTCGAGATCCCGGTCATCCTCGTCGGCGAGCCCGTCGCGCCCGCCGCTGCATTCGTCGACCTGCAGACCCTCACCCTCCTGGTCGACGCGCTGAACGTCCCGCAGGAGGTCGAGGTCTCGGTCGAGGGCACCGAGGACGGCTACCAGCTGTTCGCCGGCGACGTCACCCTGCCCGGCGATGCCGAGCTGGTCACCGACGCCGAGATCCTGGTCGCCTCCGTGCAGCTCCCGCGCGTCGAAGAGGAGTCCGACGAGGAGTCCGAGGGCCAGGCCGCGGCCTCGGAAGAGTCCGCCGAGGAGAAGTGACCTCCCGGAGCGGAGACAGCGGGCTCAGTGCCGCTGTCGCCCCGCTCCGTTGCTCACACCCCATGGACCGGGGCGTCGCGCTGTGCGCGGCGCCCCGGTACTGTGTCCGGGGTTGTGCGCTCTGCGTCGCTTCGAGCCTGTCTCGAGTCGAGCCCGCCCCGCCTCGAGCCTTTCCGGTGCTGATCCCGTCGCAAGTCGGGACCGTCCCAGGTCGGGCGGAGATCGGCGGGCAGCATTGAGCGCCGATCCCGACGAGATATGCCGACAGCAGCGGACCGTACGACGCAGCAGCGAGCGGCAGCACGCAGCATCGAGCAGCAGCAAGGAGCAGCCCATGACCGCCAGCGAACGCCGGCCAGGCCCCTATCTGGTGGTGGGCCTCGGCAATCCGGGCCCGAAGTATGCCGCGACCCGGCACAACGTCGGCCAGATGGTCCTCGACCACATCGCGGACGCCGGCGGCGGTCGATTCACCGCGGCCCGTCGGGCCCAGGCGGTGGTCCTCGAGGGACGGCTCGGCCTCCCCGGCGCTGACGAGCGGGTCATCCTCGCCAAGACCACCTCCTACATGAATGTCTCCGGCGGGCCGGTCAAGGCGCTGGCCGCCTATTACGACATCGCGCCCGAGCAGGTGGTCGTGGTGCACGACGAGGTCGACATCCCCTTCGACGCGCTCCGCCTCAAGCGCGGCGGCGGGGAGGGCGGTCACAACGGCCTGCGCGACATCACCAAGGCCCTGGGCACCAAGGACTACCTGCGGGTGCGGGTCGGCGTCGGCAGGCCGCCCGGCAACCGCGACACCGCCGACCATGTGCTCGCCCCCTTCAGCTCCACCGAGCGAAAGACCCTCGAGCTGCTGATCACCGATGCGGCCGACGCGGTCGAGTCCGTGATCCTCGAGGGCCTCACCGCCGCCCAGCAGCGCTTCCACTCCCGAGAGGTCCGATGACCGCCCAGACCACCGCCCCCGTCCAGACCACCCAGCAGCCTCCGCTGCGACCGCTCCTGGACCAGCTCGCCGCCGGGCGCGACCTCACGGCAGTCCGCGAGCTGATCGCCGCGGGCACCGAGAGCGGCGAAGGCGGGAGCATCGTCGCCGCCACCGGGCTGTTCCCCTTCCTGGTCGCCGATCTCGCGCGGCAGGCGAGCGCCGAACAGCCCCTGGTCGTGGTCACCGCCACCACCCGGGCCACCGAAGACATGCGGGCGGCGCTGACGGCCCTGGTCGGCACCGAGCACCTGGCCGAGCTGCCAGCCTGGGAGACCCTGCCGCATGAGCGGCTCTCCCCCCGCGCGGATACGGTCGCCAAGCGACTGGCCACCCTGCGACGCATCGCGCACCCCGAGACCGAGATCCCGGTCCGCGTGCTGCTGATGCCGGTGCGCTCCCTGCTGCAGCCGATCGCCACCGGACTGGGCGATCTGCGGCCGGTGCGCGCCGCCGTGGGGGAGACCTACCCGCTCGAAGATCTGGAACGGGATCTCGTCGACGCCGCCTATGTGCGTGTGGACATGGTCGAGAAGCGCGGGGAGTTCGCCGTGCGCGGCGGCATCCTGGATGTCTTCCCGCCCACTGAACCGCATCCGGTCCGCGTGGACCTCTTCGGCGACGAGATCGACGACGTCCGCTACTTCTCCATCGCCGATCAGCGGTCCCTGGATCCCGCGCCGCGGGGGCTCGACGCCCCGCCCTGCCGCGAGATCCTGCTGACCCCTGCGGTGAGGGAGCGTGCCCGTGCCCGCGCCGAGGAGCTGCCTGGTGTGCGGGATCTGCTGCTGAGGATCGCGGACGGCATCGCCGCGGACGGCATGGAGTCCCTCAGCCCGGTGCTGGTGGGGGAGATGGAGCAGGTCGCCGACGTGCTCCCCGCCGGGGCTCGGTTCCTCATCCTGGATCCCGAGAAGGCGCGAGCCCGGGCCGACGAGCTGGTCGCCACCACGGATGAGTTCCTCGCCGCGGCCTGGTCCAGCGCCGCCGCCGGTGGCGGCCTGCCGATCGACGTAGGTGCGGCGAGCTTCGTGCCGCTGTCCGAGGCCAAGGGCCACGCCCGCGAGGGCGGGCGCCCCTGGTTCACCCTCGCCGCCTTCGGGCTCGATACGGACGTCGACGTCACCACCGCCTCCACCACCCACCCCGGCTACTCCGGCAAGCCAGGGGACGCCGCGAAGGACCTCGAGCGTCGACGCCTCGAGGGCTGGACGGTCATCTCCACCATGGTCGGCCCCGGCGGTGCCCGCCACGTCGCGGAGAACCTGCGCGGCGAGGGGCTTCCCGCAGTTTATTCCGCCGCGCTCGAGGCGCCTGTCGCCCCGGGCGAGGCCGTGGTCACCGTCGGCCCCTTCGTCGAAGGTCTCATCGACGAGGAGCTCCGGCTCGTGCTCACCTCCGAGCGCGACCTCACCGGCAAATCGGGAGCGCGGCGCGGCGAGGAGCGGAAGATGCCCTCGCGCCGCCGCAACGTCGTGGACCCGCTCCAGCTCCGTCCCGGGGACCACGTGGTCCATGCTCATCACGGGGTGGGCAGGTTCGTGGAGATGACCAGCCGCACCGTCGGCACCGGGGCCAAGCGCACCACTCGCGAGTACCTGGTCATCGAATATGCGCCCTCGAAGAAGGGCCAGCCCGGTGACCGGCTCTACGTCCCCAGCGACCAGCTCGACCAGGTCACCAAGTACGTCGGCGGCGAGGATCCCAGCGTCAACCGCATGGGTGGCGCGGACTGGGCCAAGACGAAGTCGAAGGCCCGACGGGCGATCCGCGAGATCGCCGACGAGCTGGTGCGGCTGTACTCGGCACGGCAGTCCGCGCCCGGCCACGATTTCGGACCGGACACGCCCTGGCAGCGGGAGCTCGAGGATTCCTTCGAGTTCGTCGAGACGCCCGATCAGCTCTCCACCATCGACGATGTGAAGCGCGATATGGAGAAGTCGGTGCCGATGGATCGACTGATCCTCGGCGACGTGGGCTACGGCAAGACGGAGATCGCGGTGCGTGCCGCGTTCAAGGCGGTGCAGGATGGCAAGCAGGTGGCGATCCTCGCGCCCACCACCCTGCTCGCCCAGCAGCATCTGGACACCTTCACCGAGCGCTACACCGGATTCCCCGTGACGGTGCGAGGTCTCTCCCGCTTCCAGAATCCCGCGGATTCCAAAGCCACGATCGAAGGCGTCGCCGACGGTACCGTCGACGTCGTCATCGGCACCCACCGTCTGCTCACCGGTAACGTGCGATTCAAGGACCTGGGTCTGCTGATCATCGACGAGGAGCAGCGCTTCGGCGTCGAGCACAAGGAGACCCTCAAGGCGATGCGCACGAACGTGGACGTGCTGTCCATGTCCGCCACGCCGATCCCGCGCACCCTTGAGATGGCCGTCACCGGCATCCGCGAGCTCTCGATCCTCGCCACCCCGCCCGAGGAGCGTCACCCGGTGCTGACCTACGTCGGCGCGCAGGAGGACAAGCAGGTCACCGCCGCGATCCGTCGTGAGCTGCTGCGCGAGGGGCAGGTGTTCTACATCCACAACCGGGTCGAGGACATCGATCGGGTCGCCGCCCACCTCCGGGAGCTGGTGCCCGATGCCCGGGTGCAGGTCGCCCACGGCAAGATGAACGAGCACCAGCTCGAACGCGTGATCGTCGACTTCTGGGAACGGGATTTCGATGTGCTGGTGTGCACCACCATCGTCGAGACCGGGCTGGACATCGCCAACGCCAACACCCTGATCGTCGAGCACGCCGACAAGTTCGGCCTCTCCCAGCTGCACCAGCTGCGCGGCCGGGTGGGGCGCTCGAGCGAGCGCGCCTACTCGTACTTCCTCTACAACGCGACCAAGCCGCTCACCGAGCTCGCGCACGATCGCCTGACCACTCTGGCCACGAACACCGATCTCGGTGCCGGCATGAAGGTGGCGATGAAGGACCTCGAGATCCGCGGCGCCGGCAACCTGCTGGGCGGGGAGCAGTCCGGCCACATCGCCGGGGTCGGCTTCGACCTGTACGTGCGGATGGTGGGGGAGGCCGTGGCCGCCTTCCGCGGCGAGGGCAAGGCGCCCGAGAAGGAGATCCGAGTGGAGCTCCCGCTGGACGCCCACATCCCGCACGACTACATCGGCTCCGAGCGGCTGCGTCTCGAGGCGTACTCGAAGCTCTCCGCGGTGCGTGAGATGGCGGAGATCGACCAGATCCGTGCCGAGCTCTCCGATCGCTATGGCGCGCTGCCAGCCTCCGTGGAGGTGCTGCTGGATGTCGCCCGGTTCCGGATCGATGCCCGCGCGGCCGGCGTCGACGAGGTCCAGGCACAGGGCAAGATGATCCGCTTCGCGCACCTCGAGGTGCTCGACTCCGCCGCGATGCGCATGAAGCGGCTCTATCCGGGCACCTTGCTCAAGCCCGCGACCCGGCAGGTGCTGGTGCCCAGACCGACGACCTCTCGTTTCGGTGGCACCGAGCTGCGGGACCATGAGCTGCTGGACTGGGCGCGCGAGATCCTGCGCACGCTGGTCCCGGCAGCGGCGGAGGAGATCACGTCCCGAGCCCCGGCGAAGTAGCCTCGCGCCTGTGAACCGACCTCAGCGGCCCTCCGTTCCCGAACAGCCCGCGCCCGAGTCTGAGCTCGAGCTTGAGCTTGAGCTCGAACTCGCGGCCGTGCCCGAGCCTGCGACCTCGACGCTCGAGCCTGCGACTTCGGCGCCCGAGCCCGCCGCCCCGGACCCCCGTGGCGGGGCGCTGCTGCGGGCGGTCGCAGTGATGGACGCGCTGCGAGCGCCCGACGGGGACGCCTGGACGCACCAGCAGACCCATGCCTCGCTGGCCCGATATCTCCTGGAGGAGACCCACGAAGTCCTCGAGGTGATCGACGACCCCGCCGCCCACGGCCCTGGGGCGCTCGCTGACGAGCTCGGCGACCTGCTGTTCCAGATCCTCTTCCACGCCCGGGTCGGGCAGGAGGGGGATCCCTCGTGGGATGTTGATGACGTGGCTCGTGCTTTCGTCGCGAAGATGGAGCGGCGCAACCCCCACGTGTTCGGAGCCATGCGTGAGCAGGCGCTCCGGGATCCCGAGGACGTCGACCAGATCATCGCCCAGTGGCACGCGGTGAAAGCCGCAGAGAACGCCGAGCGCGGGCACCGACGCAAGGGCTGGTTCGACGGCATCCCCGCGCAGCTGCCTGCTCTGCAGTCCGCCGCGAAGGTGGTGCACCGGGCCCGTTCCGAGGGCCGCCTCGAAGAGCTCCTGGCCGCCGCCGATCAGGCCGCGGCGGCAGAGGACGCCGGCAGCTGGGGAGCAGATCTCGCGCGAGCGCTGCTGGACCTGGTGGCAGTCGCCGAGTCCCGCGACGATGACCCGGAGACGGCGCTGCGCGCCCTGCTCACCAGGACCCGGACGCAGCTCGCCGCGGAGGAGGAATCGTCCCGGAGCGCAACCGAGGGCACTCGGGAGCGGGATGCGGGAGGCACGGCCTAGACTGTCTGATGGACGGTCAGCGCCGACCGGACGTGACGGAACATCACCCGACGGAAGGAACAGCCCATGGCAGCCCTGATCGATGCCCTGCACGCCCGCGAGATCCTCGACTCCCGAGGAAACCCCACCGTCGAGGTGGAGATCCTGCTCGATGACGGAACGTTCGCCCGCGCCGCGGTCCCCTCCGGCGCCTCCACCGGTGCTTTCGAGGCCGTCGAGCGTCGTGACGGCGACAAGTCCCGCTACCTGGGCAAGGGCGTCCTGGACGCCGTCGCCGCAGTGGTCGCCGATATCCAGCCGAAGATCCTGGGCATGGATGTCCAGGAGCAGCGTGCGATCGACGCCGCGATGCTCGAGCTCGACGGCACCAAGAACAAGGGCACCGTCGGCGCCAACGCCATCCTCGGCGTCTCGCTCGCCGTCGCTCGCGCTGCCGCGGACTCCGCCGGCATCCCGCTGTACCAGTACGTCGGCGGCCCGAACGCCCACATCCTGCCGGTGCCGATGATGAACATCCTCAACGGCGGCTCGCACGCGGACTCCAACGTCGACATCCAGGAGTTCATGATCGCGCCGATCGGCGCGGAGACCTTCTCCGAGGCGATGCGCGTCGGCGCCGAGGTGTACCACGCACTGAAGTCCGTCCTCAAGGAGCGCGGGCTGGCCACGGGCCTGGGCGACGAGGGCGGCTTCGCGCCGAACCTCGACTCCAACCGCGCCGCTCTCGACCTGATCGTCGAGGCCATCGGCAAGGCGGGCTTCGAGGTCGGCACCGAGGTCGCGCTCGCGCTCGACGTCGCCGCCTCCGAGTTCTACAAGGACGGCTCCTACACCTTCGAAGGCGCGCAGAAGACTGCCGCCGAGATGGTCGAGTACTACGCCGAGCTGGTCGACGCATACCCGCTGGTCTCCATCGAGGACCCGCTGGATGAGGACGACTGGGAGGGCTGGAAGGCCATGACCGATCGTCTCGGTGCCAAGACCCAGCTCGTCGGCGACGACCTCTTCGTCACCAACCCCGAGCGCCTCTCCCGCGGTATCACCGAGGGCTCCGCAAATGCGCTGCTGGTGAAGGTCAACCAGATCGGCTCGCTGTCCGAGACCCTCGACGCAGTGGACCTCGCGCACCGCGCTGGCTTCACCGCGATGATGTCCCACCGCTCCGGTGAGACCGAGGACACCACGATCGCCGATCTCGCTGTGGCCACCAACTGCGGCCAGATCAAGTCGGGCGCCCCCGCCCGTGGGGAGCGCGTGGCCAAGTACAACCAGCTGCTGCGCATCGAGGAGGAGCTGGGCGAGGCAGCGCGCTACGCTGGCGCCTCCGCGTTCCCGCGTTTCACCTCCTGAGCGACGTACTGCGAGGAACGAGCGGTAGGAGCTCAGGCATTCAGTACACCGCCTGAGCGAGCAATGAGACGTAGGGATTCAGGCAGGCAGCAAATGGCCTGAGTCCTCAGCTCGAGGTTGTAACCTCGAGCCATGACCAGCAGACGACCGGGCGCCCCGCGATCGACGAGGCGCCCGGTCGCTGCGTCCGGAGGCCGGCGACCCAGCGCGCGGACCTCCTCTCGTCCTGCTGCCACCACCTCGCGCACGGCGTCCAAGAAGGCCGTGCCGGCCCGTTCGCGCGGTCCGGTCGCGGCCTCGCGCCCGTCCACCGGCAACAGCGCGGCAAGCCCTCAGGAGGAGGGGCCGGGGATCACCATCACCCGGCGCACCCTCGCGCTGGTGGCCCTGGTGGTCGTCGCCCTGGCCGCACTCGTGCCCACGGTGAACTCCTACGTGGCCCAGCGCCAGCAGCTCTCCGAGCTGAGCGCACAGGTCTCACAGCAGGAGCAGCAGGTCGAGGATCTGCGCACCCAGGTCGCCCGTTGGGAGGACCCGGCCTACGTCGCCGCGCGCGCCCGTGAGCGCCTGCTGTTCGCGATGCCGGGGGAGACCCAGTACCGGCTCACCGACACCTCCGGCCAGGGCGTGCCGCTCACCGAGGCCGAGCAGGCCCAGGAGGCGGCGAAGGAGGGCGAATGGTTCTCCGTCCTCTGGGAGAGCGTGGAAGGCTCCAGCCGCCTGACCGCCGATGACATCCCCGATGAGACGGGGTCGACCGACGACGACGTCTCCGAGCAGGACCCCGCCGACGACACCACCGACCAGGATCCCGATCAGTGACAACACTTTCTCCTCTGCCCTACGAGACCCCGACCACCGCGGATGACCTCGAGGTCATGCGCGAGCAGCTCGGCCGGGACATGCGCGGGGTGGTCTCCATCGCCCGCCGCTGCAGCTGCGGCCGTCCCGCCGTGGTGCGCACCGCGCCTCGCCTCGAGGACGGGACGCCCTTCCCGACCTCCCTCTACCTGACCCTGCCCTGGCTGACCCTCGAGCTCTCCCGGCTCGAGGCCACCGGCCTGATGGCCGAGCTCACCGAGCAGCTGGCACAGGACGAGGCTCTCTCGAGCGCATATCGCGCCGCTCATGAGCGGTACCTCGCACGTCGCGAGGAGCTCGGCGACGCCGAGGAGGTCCACCACGTCAGCGCCGGCGGGATGCCGACCCGCGTCAAATGCTTCCACGCGCTCGCCGGGCAGGCCCTCGCAGAGGGCCCTGGCGTCAACCCGATCGCCGACCTCGTGCTGCCGCGCATCGACGGAGCCGGCGAGCTGCGCTGCCGCTGCGGAGATGCCCCGGCGGAACAGGCGGAGACGCGATGAGCGCCCCCGTCGCCGCGATCGACTGCGGCACGAACTCGATCCGGCTGCTGATCGCACGCCGGGACGAGGCATCCGGTGAGATGGTCGACCTCGAGCGGCAGCTGGAGATGGTGCGACTGGGGCTCGGCGTGGACCGCACCGGGCAGTTCGACCCCGTCGCCGTGGAGCGCACTCTCGAGGCCGCACGCCGCTATCGGATCCTCATCGATCGCCACGCCGTCACCCGTCAGGAGATCCGCTTCGTCGCCACCTCGGCGACCCGCGACGCCGCCAACCGAGACCTGTTCATCGACGGGATCCGCGAGATCCTCGGGGTGGAGCCCGAGGTCATCAGCGGGGAGGAAGAAGCGGCCCTCTCCTTCCGAGGCGCGGTCAGCACCGTGCAGGGCCTGCCTGACGGCCCACGGCTGGTGGTCGACATCGGCGGCGGGTCCACCGAGCTGGTGCTCGGCACACAGACCCCGACCCACCGCATCAGCATGGACATCGGCTCGGTCCGCATGACGGAGCGTCACCTGCACTCGGACCCGCCCACGGCGGCCGAGATCGCCGCCGCCACGGCGGACATCGACGCTCATCTCGACGCCGCCGAGGCCGAGGTGCCGCTGCAGCGAACCGCCGCTCTGGTCGGTGTCGCGGGGACAGTGACCACCGTCACTGCCGTGGCCGCCGGGATCCAGGACTATCGTCCCGACGTCACCCACGGTGCCAGCCTGCCGATCGATCAGGTCGAGTCGATCTGCCGGACCCTGCTCGGGGAGACCAGGCAGCAGCGCTCCCTCCGACCGGTCATCCACCCAGGTCGCATCGATGTGATCGGAGCCGGAGCCCTGATCTGGTCCCGGATCGTCAGCCGGGTGGCGGCGGCCGCAGCGATCACCGAGACCCGCACCAGCGAGCATGATATCCTCGATGGGATCGCCCTGGACCTGCTCGATGCGGTGCCGTGAGGCCTCTTCAGCGCCTGCGTGAGCCGTGGATGGCCAATTTCGTCTCATACTTTTTGTCTCGGACGCCATACGGTTCTAGGCTGGGGGCATGACCAACACTTTCGGCGGTAAGCCCCATGTCCTCATCCTCGGCGGTGGTTCCGTCGGTCTGACGACCGCGTCCGAGCTGCGCAAGACCCTCGGCGCGGAGGTCGCGATCACGGTCGTCGACCCTCGCCCGTACATGACCTACGCGCCTTTCCTCCCCGAGGTCGGCGCAGGCAGCATCCACCCGCGTGACGTCCTTGCGCCCCTGCGCAAGGTGCTCCCCGGTGCGAAGGTCGTCACCGGCGCAGTCTCCGCGATCCGCAGCGCCGAGAAGACCGTCGTCGTGGACATGGAAGAGGGCGAGAAGCTCGAGATCGCCTACGACTACCTGGTCGTCGGCCTCGGTGCCGTGCCGCGCCTGCTGCCCATCCCGGGCCTGGCAGAGAACGCGATCGGCTTCAAGCAGGTCGAAGAGGCTGCCGCCGTGCGCGACCGCATCCTCGGAAACCTCGCAGAAGCCGCCTCCACCAAGGACCCGGCAGTGCGCAAGCGCCTGCTCACCTTCACCTTCATCGGTGGTGGCTTCGCCGGTGGCGAGGCTGTCGCCGAGACCGAGGACATGGTCCGTGACGCACTGCGCTACTACCCCGACCTGCACGCCTCGGACATTCGCTTCGTGCTCGTCGACGGCGCGCCGTTCATCTTCCCCGAGCTCACCGAGGACCAGCGCGCCTACGTGCTGAACCAGCTGCGCGAGCGCGGCATCGAGGTCAAGCTCGAGACCTTCCTGAACTCCGCCGAGAACGGCGTGATCAAGACCAGCGACGGCGACGAGTTCGAGACCGACCTGCTGGTGTGGAACGCCGGCGTGAAGCCCGCCCCGGTACTCTCGGACCCCGACGTCTCCGACCTTCCCGTCGTCACCGAGCGTGGCCCGCTGATGGGCAAGCTCGAGGCGCTCGCGGATCTGCGCGTCAACGGCGTCGACGGCCCGATGGACGATGTCTTCGCCGCCGGCGACTGCGCCGCGGTGCCGGATCTCGCCTCGGGCGAGGGCAAGTTCTGCCCGCCCAACGCACAGCACGCGGTCCGTCAGGCCAAGCGCCTGGCCGACAACATCGCGCGCTCCGTGCAGGGACGTCCGCTCGTGGACTACTACCACAAGAACCTCGGCGTCATGGCGACCCTCGGCATGTACAAGGGCGTCGGCCGCCTGCAGCTGGGCGAGAAGGAGCTCGACATCCGCGGCCTGCCGGCCTGGGTGATGGCCCGCTCTTACCACGTGTACGCGATGCCGACCTTCGGCCGCAAGGCCTCCGTCGTCGCAGGCTGGGTTACCAACCTGATCTCCCGCCGCGACATCATCGGTATCCCGCAGACCGAGACCCCGCGCGCCGCGTTCGAGTACGCCGCGAACTCCGGCAAGAAGAAGTGAGCCGAGCGGGCCACTCGGACTGAGCCGGCCCGCCCGTCCAGCAGACACGACGACGCTGCCCCACACCAGGTGTGCGGCAGCGTCGTCGTGTCTGCTTCATCTCCGTCGCGACGGTCGGCCCCGCCGCGCACCGAGAGCGGGTCCGTCGGCCGCTATGCTCTGAAGCTTCTGAGAACGCGCAGGACAGACCAGCAGGAGCGCCCCGAGGCGCACCGGGACGGAAGGGCAGGACCGTATGGAGATCCACATCGTGGCCGACGCCGAAGCAGGCGCGCAGGTCGTCGCCGACACCTTCGCACGCACGCTCCAGGAGGCCAGCGCCTCCGGTGCCGTGCTGGGCCTGGCCACGGGGTCGTCCCCGGTTCCCGCCTACACCGAGCTGATCCGTCGACACCGGGAGGAGGGCCTGTCCTTCGCCGGCAGCCGCGCCTTCCTGCTCGACGAGTACGTGGGACTGCCCGCGGGGCACGAGCAGAGCTACCACCGCTTCATCCGCGAGAACTTCACCGATCACATCGATATCGACGATGCCGCCGTCGTCTCCCCGAACGGTGCAGCCGCCGACCCGATCGCCGAGGCCGTCTCCTACGATCACCAGATCGCTGAGGCGGGGGGAGTGGACCTGCAGATCCTGGGCATCGGCTCCAATGGGCACATCGCCTTCAACGAGCCCGGCAGCTCCCTGAACTCCCGCACCCGGGTGGTCGGATTGACCCGCTCCACCATCACGGACAACTCCCGGTACTTCGACAGGCCCGCCGACGTCCCGGTGCGGGCTCTCAGCCAGGGGCTGGGCACCATCCTCGAGGCGCGCCGGATCGTGCTCATCGCGACCGGGGCCGGCAAGGCCGCTGCCATCGCCCAGCTCGTCGAGGGCGCGATCAGCTCACGCTGGCCGGCGACCGTCCTGCAGCTCCACCCGGACGTCGTCGTGGTGGTCGACGAAGCCGCCGGGGCACAGCTGCAGCTGGCGGACGACTACCGCTACGCCCGTTCGCTGGAGGTCGAGAACCCCCTGGACGTGATGCAGGACTGACGCAGGCGGGCCGGGGGGAACGGCAGGGTCGAGGACGGATACGATTCGTCCCATGCAGCAGGCTGAACCCTCGTCCCCCTCCTCGACCACCGGCTCGACGGCCGTGGCTCCCCGGTCCGGACTGGACCGCTACTTCAAGATCTCAGAGCGTGGATCGACGCTCAGCAGGGAGATCCGTGGCGGCCTGGTGACCTTCTTCTCGATGTGCTACATCGTGGTGCTGAATCCGTTGATCATCGGCACCGTCCCCGATTCGACCGGCATGTACCTCGGAGGCGGCGCCGAGCCGAACCTCCCCGCGGTCGCCGCGGGCACCGCCCTCATCGCGGGTCTGCTGAGCATCTTCATGGGGGCATGGGCCAAGTTCCCGCTCGCCCTCGCAGCGGGACTGGGCCTGAACGCCTACCTGGCCTATTCCGTGGTGCCGCTGCCCGGGATGACCTGGGGCGGTGCCATGGGGATGGTGCTGCTCGAGGGCGTCGTGATCCTCGTGCTGGTGTTCACCGGCTTCCGCAAAGCGGTGTTCGACGCGGTCCCGCCCTTCCTCAAGACCGCCATCGCCGTGGGCATCGGCCTGTTCATCGCCTTCCTCGGTCTGTTCAACGCGAAGTTCGTGACCACCGCCGCAGGCACCCCGGTGCAGCTGGGCAACGACGGCTCGCTCACCGGCTGGCCCACCTTCGTGTTCGTCACCGGTCTGCTGCTGATGTTCGTGCTCTGGATCCGCAAGGTGCCCGGAGCGATCCTGATCGCGATCATCACCGCGACCGTGCTCTCGATGGTCATCGAGCGAGTGCTGCACCTCGGCGCCTTCGCCGCCCCCGACGGCTCCGGAGCCGGCAACCCCGGCGGCTGGGCGATGAACGTCCCGGCGATCTCCGAGTTCCCGGTCCAGATGCCAGACTTCGCGACCCTGTTCACGGTGGACCCCATCGGCGGGATCACCGCTGCCGGTGTCATCGGAGCGACCGTCATCGTCTTCTCCCTGCTGCTGGCCGACTTCTTCGACACCATGGGCACGATGGTCGGCGTCGCCTCCGGTGCAGGCCTCGTGGAGGAGGACGGGGACATCCCGCATTCCCAGCGGATCCTGGTCGTCGACTCCGCCGCCGCCATCGCCGGTGGCCTGGGCGGCGTGTCCTCGAACACCAGCTTCGTCGAGTCGACCTCCGGGGTGGCGGAGGGAGCCAGGACCGGCCTCGCCGCGATCGTGGTGGGCGTGCTGTTCCTGCTCTCGACCTTCCTCTCACCGCTGGTCGCGATGGTCCCCTACGAGGCGGCCACCCCAGCGCTGGTGATGGTCGGCTTCCTGATGATGACCCAGATCACCGACATCGACTTCTCTGATGTCGAGGTCGCGGTGCCCGCGTTCCTCACCATCATCCTGATGCCCTTCGCCTACTCCATCACCGTCGGCATGGGTGCAGGCTTCGTCATGTACGTGCTGATCCGGGTGGTGCGCGGCAAGGCCCGCGAGGTGCACTGGCTGATGTACCTCATCGCTGCGATGTTCGTCGTGTACTTCCTGCGCGGCGCGATCGAGGGCCTGCTGCTGTGAGCCCCGGCATCGGCGAGGCGGACGCGAGGGATCCTCAGCGTCCTCTCGCCGAGGGCGTGGAGGCGTCCGGGCGGGTGGACGCAGCTGAGGCGACCCAGGTCGCGGAGCTCGCTGCCGAGCTGCAGCGGGTGCTGCTGGTCTCCTCCAGGATCCTGCGCTCCCACACCGCCTCCGATGCCGTCTCCGCGCCGCAGTTCTCGGTGCTGGCCTACCTGCAGCGCGCCGGCGAATCCACCCCCGGCGCCCTCGCTGACTTCGAACATGTCAGCCCACCGGTGATGACCAGGATCCTGGGGCGACTGGAGGAGGCGGGACTCGTGGAGCGGGCCGCTCACCCCGGCGACGGCAGGCAGGTCCGGGTGACGTTGACCGAAGAGGGCCTGCAGGTGGTGCTCGCGGGGCGCGAGCAGCGCGATGCGTGGCTCCGCGCCCGGCTCGGCGAGGCCACCCCTGCGCAGCGGGATGGCCTGCGGGACGCCTCCACACTGCTGCGGCAGATCCTCATCCCGCCCCGACACTGACCGACGTCGGGGGAGAGAACCGGGCAGCCCGCCTCTGCGCTCGCCCTCCCGGTACGCCCGCCCCAACTCGACCGAACATGATGACGGCCGGACCACCCCACAGGGATGGCCCGGCCGTCGTGTTCTGCGGGGTGTGCGTCAGGCGTCGCGGCTCGCGTCCAGCACGTGATCGAGCACGGAGATCAGCGCCGCGGTGTCGTCCTCGCCGACGGCGGGGAAGGTCGCGATCCGCAGCTGGTTGCGTCCCAGCTTCCGGTACGGCTCGATGTCGACCACACCGTGTGCGCGCAGCACTGAGGTGATCGCCGTGGCATCGATCGCCTCGTCCACATCCAAGGTGGTCACGACCTGCGATCGCGCAGCAGCATCCGCGACGAAGGGCGTAATCTCGTCGCGTCGGGCGGCCCACTCATGGAGCATTCCGCTGGTGGCCCTGGTCCGGGCGTCCGCCCATGCCAGACCGCCCTGCGCCAGCATCCATTCGATCTGCTCCGCGAGCAGCACGAGGGTGGCGACCGCGGGAGTGTTCAACGTCTGGTTCTTGCGGGAGTTCTCGATCGCGCTCGTGAGCGAGAGGAACGACGGCGTCCACCGGTCGCTCGCTGCTCCGAGGCGCTGCGCACGCTCGATCGCGGCGGGGGACAGGACGCTGAGCCACAGGCCTCCGTCCGAGGCGAATGCCTTCTGCGGGGCGAAGTAGTACGCATCCGTCTGCGAGATGTCCACCGCGGCGGCGCCGGCCACCGACGTCGCATCGACCAGGACCAGCTGGTCCTGGCCCGCACCGGCCGGACGCTGCACCGGCGCCATCACACCGGTCGAGGTCTCGTTGTGCGGCCAGGCGTAGGCATCGACATCAGGGTTCGCAGCTGCCTGAGGCAGCGCCCCGGGTTCGGAGCGCAGAATCTCGGGATCTTCGAGGTGCGGGGCGCCCGCGGCCTCGGAGGCGAACTTCTGCGAGAACTCTCCGAGCACCAGATGCTGGGAGCGACGCTCGATCAGCTCGAACACGGCCACGTCCCAGAATGCGGTGGAGCCGCCGTTCCCGAGCACCACCTCATAGCCCTCCGGCAGAGCGAACAGCTCGGACAGTCCTGAGCGCACCCGCCCCACCACGTCCTTGACCGGAGCCTGGCGGTGAGAGGTGCCGAGCACCGAGCGCGAGACCGACTGCAGCGCCTCCATCTGCGCCGCACGGATCCGCGACGGGCCGGAGCCGAAGCGACCGTCGGCCGGAAGCAGCTCCTGAGGGATGGACAGGGAGCTGATGGCTGCGGAGCGTGCAGAGCTGGCATCGGTCATTCGGGTTCTCCTCCTGAGGGCGGGCCTGGGGCGCCGACGGTGCGGGGCGCCCGTCCCCATTCTTCCAGCGGATGCCGGATGGGCCGCAGTCGGTCCGCGAGCGACGACTTGCGTGGGAAGATCGGAGCATGAGCCGTGCCGATCTCGAGAAGCAGCCGTACGACGTCGCGACGATGTTCGACGGTATCGCCAAACGTTATGACCTGATGAACGACGTCGCCGCCATGGGGCAGGTGGGGATGTGGCGTGAGCTGATGGTCGAGGCGCTCGACATAGAGCAGGGCGATGTGGTCATGGACCTCGCCGCCGGCACCGGAACCTCGACCACCGCGATCGCCCGCGCGGGGGCCCGGGTAGTCGCAGCAGACTTCTCCCTCGGGATGATGGCCGAGGGCCGCCGCCGTGGTGCCCCGGTGCCCTTCGTGGGTGCCGACGCCCAGCACCTGCCCTTCGCGACCGACTCCTTCGACGCCGCCGTCATCTCCTTCGGGCTGCGCAACGTGCAGGAGCCGAGAACTGCGCTGTCAGAGATGGCCCGGGTTGTCAGGCCCGGCGGCCGGATCGTCGTCTGCGAGTTCTCGACTCCCACCTGGAAGCCGTTCCGCACCGTGTACGAGAAGTACCTGCTGCGTGCTCTGCCGGCGGTGGCGGGCAAGGTCGCGACCACGGTCGACGCCTACGAGTACCTCGCGGAGTCCATCCTCGAATGGCCGGACCAGGAGCTGCTGCGCCGATGGTTCATCGACGCCGGCCTCGAGCAGACCCAGTACCGGAACCTCAGCGGAGGCATCGTCGCTCTCCACCGAGGAGTAGTGCCCCACCCCTGAGTCCCGGGTACCGGCGTGCTCGAGGACCCGAGGAATGAGCCGGTGCGCGGAACCAGCGCGAAGAGAGCGCCGTGACCAGGCCTTTTGGCAATCGCAAGGCCGCCGGAAGGCGTGTGTGGTCGAGGCCACTTCGGAAATGGTCGTTCTGGCTTGACGGGGGTGCGC
>NZ_JBQSWK010000041.1:0-25013 GCF_052377065.1 Brachybacterium sp. AOP42-C2-15 | reverse complement strand
GTCGGATGGATCGGCGAGGACGCGGAGACGTTCCGGCAGATGTGGCACGCCCAGGTCGGACCGGCCTTCACGGCCTGCGCCGATCATCTTCGGCGCCGGAAGGACGAGCTGGCGAGCCATGCCGACGAACAGGATGCCGCCTCCGACGCCGACCCGGCTGGAGGTCCCGGGGGCGACGGGGAGGGATGGTCGCAGAGGGGTGACGGCACGTCCTCGGGATATCGGGGCGAGTCCAGCAATGAGGACGGGAGCCGGACGGAACTGCATCCCGAGGACCGGGAAGGGGACCCGGAGATACCTCCGGGGATCGAGGACTGGGACAAGTCCGACCCCAACGCGGAGAATGGGCATCACGCGCCGGACCAGGACATCGATCTCGACGACAGGCCCTTCAGCGTCGATGACATCAACCAGCGCGGCATCGGGGACTGCTGGTTCCTCGCTTCGCTCGGCGCCACGGCCCGCGCCGACCCCGCCTGGCTCCGGGAGCAGATCTCCGACAACGGCGACGGGACCTACACGGTGACCATGTATCACGAGGGGGAACCTGTGGAGATCACCGTCGAGGGCACGTTCAACGCCGCCGGAACCAAGGGTGGGGACGGCCAGCCGAACTGGGCCTCGATCTACGAGAAGGCGGCGGCGGAATACATGGGAGGTTCGTACGGAGACATCGTCGCGGACCAGCCGGAGCTCGCTCTCGAGATGATCACGGGCAACGACGCCCGCTATGCCGACGGCGCGACTCTCGAGGACATCCAGGGGTATCTCGAGGACGGTTCTGTCGTCGTCGACACGAAGGTCGAGGAGAACGGATGGTGGATCTTCGAGAGGGATCACGTCGAGGCCGACAACATCGTCCCGAACCACTCGTATGTGGTCGATGCGGTCGAGATGCGGGAGCACCCGCCCGGTTCCGGCACCATGGAGCAGATGATCAGGGTGCAGAACCCGTGGGGCCCGAATGCTCAGGTGAACGAGAATCCCGGAGGGAGCCTGTGGCTGACGGAGGCCGAGTTCCAGGAGAACTTCCGCCGCACGAACTATGTCGACGCACCGACCGCCGGAGAGTGAGGAGACGATGATGGAGTTCATCGATCACCCGCAGGGCACCCAGGCCATGCTCGGCAGCACCCTGGTGGGGATCATGCAGGTCGGACACACTGGCGAGGGGTCAGTGGTCCGGGTGATGATCCGCAGTCGGGATGGCGACCTGATCGTCACCGCCTTCGAGGGCGACGAGATCGCCATACCGGGCGATGGTTCCGCTGTCGTCGGCCCGGCCAGCGCGCCGGACGGGACCAGCGCACGATGGCGGATCGCACTGGCGCATCGGCCGTCTCCGATGCCCTGAGCCGAGGTCACGGCACGGCACGGCACGGCACGGCACGGCACGGCACGGAGCATCCGCCGCGTCAGCGCTCGCTGCGGTGCGCGACCCAGGAGCGGTGCAGCCCGGCGTAGATCCCGCCTTCGAGGGCGACGAGCTCGGCGTGGGTGCCGTGCTCGGCGAGGTCACCGCCGTCGAGCACCATGATGCGGTCGGCGCGCTCGGCGGTGGAGAGGCGGTGGGCGATGGTGATCGTGGTGCGGCCGCGGGCGAGGCCGTCGATCGCCTGCTGCAGGCGCACATCCGCCGCGGGGTCGACGGCGCTGGTGGCCTCGTCGAGCACGATGATGTCGGGGTCGGCGAGGTAGGCACGGGCCAGCGCGACCAGCTGCCGTTCTCCTGCGCTGAGGGATTCACCGCGCTGGCCGACGGGGGTCTCGAGCCCCTCGGGCAGCTCCGCGGCCCAGGTCGCCAGGCCGAGCTCCTCGAGCGCCTGCTGCATGTCCTTTGTGGTGGCGTCGGGCTTGCCGTAGAGCAGGTTCCCGGCCACCGAGGTGTCGAAGAGGAAGCCCTCCTGGGGGACCATGATCACGCGGGCGCGCAGGGAGTCGTAGGGCACCAGGTGCAGGGGGACCCCGCCGATGAGGATCTCGCCGCTCGCGGGGTCCATCATGCGGGTCAGCAGCTTGGCGAAGGTGGTCTTGCCGCTGCCGGTCTCGCCCACGATCGCGATCCGGGAGCGGGCAGGGATCGCCACGTCGATGCCGTGCAGCACCTCGGGGCCGGTGGGGTACGCGAAGCGCAGATCGCGGATCTCGATATCGAGCAGACCCTGCGGCAGCGGGGTCGCGCCGGGGACGGGTGCGCGGTGATGCCCGGTGTGGGGATCCATCGCACCGGCGGGGTCGGCGACATCGGCCGGGGTGTCGAGCACGCCGAGCACGCGCCGCCAGCCGGCCACCGCGTTCTGCGCCTCGGAGAGCATCTCGATGCCCATCCGGACGGGCTGGCTGAACAGGGAGACGAGGAAGACGAAGGCGATCACGCCGCCGGCGGTGAGGTCGGCGCCGGGCAGGTCGATGCCGAGCGCGCCGGTGCCCAGCACGATGCCGACCACGACCACCACGGCGGTGGCGAGCCCGTCGGCCGTCTCCGAGAGGAAGAAGGACGCGGACTGGGGCTTCAGCACCGCGAACTGGGCGTTGCGCACCTCGCCGATGCGTCCCACCTGGGAGGCGCGGGTGCTCTCCTCGGTGCCATAGGCGCGCACGGTGGCGGAGCCGACGAGGGACTCGGAGACGGCGCCCAGCATCTCGCCGACGTTCGTGCGCACCCTCTGGTATCGGGCGCGGATGCGCTTCTGCAGCGAGCCCATGATGACCAGGATCGGCAGGTAGCAGATCCAGACGGCGAGGGCGAGCGGCCAGGAGTAGAAGGCCATCACCCCGGTGGCCAGGACGAGCTGCATGCTCATCACCACCAGCATGATGCCGCCGAAGCTCATGAACTGGCTGACGGTGTCGACGTCGCTGGTCACGCGGGAGACCAGCGCGCCGCGCTGCTCGGTGCCCTGGGTGAGCAGGGACAGATCGTGGATATGGCGGAAGGCGCGCTTGCGCAGGGTGGCCAGGGAGTGCTCGGCCAGGCGGAACAGGCGCCGGTTCATCAGCACGTTGCAGGAGGCGGTGACCAGCAGCACCAGGGCCGCGAGGCCGGCGGCGCCGGCGACGAAGGCGACGTCGGGCGTCTCCGGGGCGATGATCCCGCGGTCCAGGATCGACTGCACCGCGATCGGCACCACCACCTTGCCGGCGGTCGCGACCACGGCCAGCAGCAGGGTGATCCAGAGCCCGCGCAGCAGCTCAGGGGTGAGCGCGAGGCCGCGGCGGATGGTGGCGATCGCCCCCTCGTCGGTGGTGGTCTCGCTGCCGAGTGCGGAGGAGCCGGGGGCGGTCATCGGTCGCTCTTCTCATCGGTCTCGACGCCGGATTCGACGGCGGGCTGCAGCTCGACGGCGGGGAGGGCGCCGGTGCGGATGGGCACCTCGCACTCGCCCTCGTCGGCCCCTGATTCCTCGTGGCGATGACGGCCGACGGCGCCGTGGATCGCGATCGCGCCGGTGACGGTGCGCTCCCGCTCGGCGGGCACGGCGACCGCGGGGTCGGGACCGTCGCTGGGCTGCGGGGCGGAGGCTTCGAGCAGGTTGTGGGAGATCGCGGCCTCGTCGTAGGCGTCGACCAGGGCGCGGTAGCCGGTGGAGCGGGTGCGCAGCTCCTCGTGGGTGCCGGTGTCCGAGACGCGGCCGTGGTCGAGGAAGACGACCTGGTCGGCGAGGGAGATGGTGGATTTGCGGTAGGCGATCAGCAGCAGGGTCGACTCGGTCATCTCGCGGCGGATCCCGTCGAGGATGGCGAGCTCGACGCTGGGGTCGCAGGCGCTGGTGGCGTCGTCGAGGATCAGCAGCCGGGGCCTGCGGGCGAGGGCCCGGGCGAGCGCGATGCGCTGGCGCTGACCGCCGGAGAGCGAGCCGCCGCGCTCCCCCAGCTCGGTGTCCAGGCCGTCGGGGAGGGCGTCGACGAAGGTCTCGGCCTGGGCGACGCGCAGCGCCCAGCGCACGGTCTCCTCGTCGAGGTCCTCGCCGAGGGTGACGTTCTCGCGCACGGTCGCGTCGAACACGAAGGCCTGCTGGAGCACGAGGGCGACGTCCGCGGTGAGGGCGTCGGCGGTGAGGGTGCGCAGCTCGGCGCCGTCGAGGCTCACGCTCCCGGTGGTCGGTGCGACCAGGCCCGCGGCCAGCAGCGCGAGGCTGGACTTGCCGGAGCCGGTCGCGCCGACGACGGCGAGCACACGGGTGCCGGCGTGCGGGTCGGCGTGCAGGCTGACGTCGTGCAGGGCATGGCCCTTGCGCACCGCGAGACTCGCGCCGTCGACGCCGCGGCCGAGGATCACCTGGGACGGGTCGTCGAGGTAGACGAAGGAGACGCGGTCGATCTCGAGCACGCCTGGGCCGTCCGGGAGCGGGTCCGGGCCGTAGGTGCGCTCGTCGGCCACGTCGAGGATCTGCTGGACGCGGCCGCCGCCGACGACGGTGCGGGAGAGGTCGCCGAGCACCCAGCCGAAGGAGCGGATCGGCAGGGACATCAGCGTGAACAGGTAGGCGACCTCGACGAGCTGGCCGGTGGTGAGGTGCCCCTCCCCGATCCGCCAGGCGCCGAGCACGGCGACCGCGAGGATGCCGAGGTTGGGGAGGGCGTCGATCGCCGGGTCGAACCAGCCGCGGATGTAGCCGAAGCGGATTCCCGTCTCCCGCAGGTCGTCCGCGGCGCGGGTGAACCGCTTCTCCTCGACGTCCTCGCGGCCCAGCGACTTCACGACGTTCGCGCCGTCGAAGGACTCGTGGGCGATCTCGGCGACCTCGGCGCGCAGCTGCTGAGAGCGCATCGCGATCGGGGTCGCGAAGCGCTGCATCAGCACGTTGAGGATGATCAGCAGGATGATCAGGGCGAGCATGACCAGCAGGATCACCGGGTCGATGCGGGCCACGACCACCGTCGCGTAGACCAGCATCACGATCGTGGACAGCGCGAAGGGGAAGGGTGCCATCGCGAAGAACGTCGCCTCGACGTCGGAATAGACGGAGCTCAGCAGGGTCCCGGTGGCCTGGCGGCGGTGCCACAGCAGCGGCACCTTCGCGTACACCTCGACGATCCGTTCGCGGTAGAGGCGGAAGAGGTCGAACTGGGTGGCGGCGGCGAAGATGCGGCGGGCCATCACGGTCACGGCGCGGGCCACGGCGATGCCGAGGATCGCGAGGCCGCCGCCGATGATCAGGGCGGGTGCCGCCTCGCCGCGCTCGAAGGAGGGCACGATGACGTGCTCGGTGACGCGGCCGATGACGGCGGAGGTCCCGATCTGCAGCAGGGCGAAGGCGACCGCGCCGAGCACGGCGAGCAGGAACCAGCGCCGCTGCTCCCAGGAGCCCTTCAGCAGGCGCTTCAGGCCCGGGATGAGGACGGCGGGGTGCTGGCGCTGGGTGGGCGCGGTCATACGGTCACGAAGTGGACGACGACCGCGATCGCGAAGGTGATCGTGGAGAGCATCGCGAGGGAGAACTCGATGAGGATGCCGGTGCCGAGCGCCTTGATCGCCACCCACGCGGAGGTGAAGCCCTGCTTCCAGTCCTTCTGGCGCAGCGCCTCGCTGACGTACAGACCGATCAGGAACCCGATCGGCAGGCCCAGGAAGGGGATCACGAAGATGCCGACGATGCCGGCGGCGATGCCCACATAGACCGGCCACATCGGCACCTCGGCGGCGTGCAGCCGTTTCCCGGTGAGGACATAGCTGGTGGTCATGCCGATCGCTCCGAAGATCAGCACGAGCGCGAAGGCGACCCACGCGGGCCACCCTCCCACCACGATCGCCCAGATCAGGGTCGCGATCACGAGGGTGATGGTGCCGGGCAGCACGGGCACGACGATGCCTGTGAGGCCCACGATGTAGGCCAGTCCGACCAGGACCGTCACGATGATCTGGACGGTCAGGGAGTCCACCACGGTTGTCCTCCAAGGTGTTCAGGGATGGGGGCGGTGCGCAGCGCGGGACGGCGCGCGGGACGGGGCGGGCCGGGAAAGCGTCTGCACGCCCTCGTCCATCCTATAGGGAACGGCCGACGGTCATACGCGGAGCGCCCCTGCGATCAGGGCAGCCGCACCACCTGGCCGGCCCACGCGAACCCGCCCCCGAAACCGATCAGCAGCGCCGTGGCCCCGGCAGGGATCCGCCCGGTCTCGCGCAGCCGGGAGATGGCCAGCGGGATGGTCGCGGCGGAGGTGTTGCCGGAGGTGATGATGTCGTCCGCGACCACGGCGTCCTCCCGCAGGCCGAGGGCGGCGGCGAGCGGCTCGATCATCCGCAGATTGGCCTGGTGGGGGACGAACACGTCGATGTCCTCGATGCCGAGGCCCGCCGCCTCGACGATCCGTCGGGCGATGCCGGGCGCCTCGCGCAGCGCCCAGCCGAGCACCTGGCGGCCCTGCTGGGCGAAGTAGGGTCCCTCGCCAGCGGCGTCGGCATTGATGGTGACGGCGTCGGCCAGCTCGGGCTCGGTGCCCCACACGACGGGGGCGATGCCGGGCTCCTCGCTCGCGCGCAGCACCATCGCGCCCGCCCCGTCGGCCGTGAGGATGCAGGTGGCGCGGTCGGTGTAGTCGGTGAAGGCGGAGAGCTTCTCAGCGCCGATCACCAGGGAGACCGCGGAGGCGCCGGTGCGGATCGACATGTCGGCGACGGCGAGGGCGTGCTCGAAGCCGGAGCAGGCCGCACCCACCTCGAAGGCGGCGGGGGCGGGGATGCCGAGCGCCTGGGCGACGCGGCCGGCGGCGCTCGGTGAGCGCTCCTCGTTCGAGCAGGTCGCGACGATGATCTGGGTGACCTCGGAGGGGTCCACGCCGGCGTCGGCGAGGGCGGCGCGGGCGGCGGCGGTCGCCATCTCCGGCACCCCTTCGCCCGCGGCGGCGATGCGTCGGGACTCGATCCCGGTGCGCTGTCGGATCCATTCGTCATTGGTCTCGACCAGCTGCTCGAGTTCGTGATTGGTCATCACGCGCTCGGGCCGGTAGTGGCCGGTCCCCACGATCTGCGAACCGGGGCTCAGGGGCGCCGCGCGGAGGGCGGGACGCGGTGCATCAGGGGATGAGGACATGTCGGCTCCTGCAGGATCGTGGCGGACCGGTGCGGCCCGCGCCCAGCAGGAGACCTTACGGTGCTGTCGTGAACGAGTTGATGCGGCTGGCCCTGGTGGGCATCGCGGGCGGACTCGGCGTCTTCGCCGTGATCCTGCTGCCCGCGATGGGGCTGCAGCGACGGCGCTTCGGGCGGGTGCGGCCCTCCCGGCTGACGGCGGTGGCGGCGATCTGCGTCTACACGATGAGCCTCGCCGGGCTGACGATCGCCCCTGCCTATGACGTGGCGACCACCTGTCGCAGCCGCTCGGGCGGTGCTCTGCGGCTGGACCCCTTCCATTCCCTCTCCGAGCTGCTGGGGATGCAGCGCGGCGGCGCCGGGCTGCTCGAGCTCGCCACCAGCTTCCCGGTGCTGCAGATCCTCATGAACATGGCGCTGTTCGTGCCCCTGGGGCTGATCCTGCGGGGCGTCTTCCGCCAGGACACCACCACCTCGCTCGCCCTCGCCGTGCTGCTGTCAGCGCTGATCGAGCTCACCCAGTACACCGGCGCGTTCGGGATCTATCCCTGCGGCGTGCGGATCGCGGACATCGAGGATCTGCTGAGCAACGCCGCCGGGGCCTGGGTCGGGGCGCTGCTCGCTCCGCTGCTGACGCGCTTACGGGTGCCGCTGTTCGCGAGGGAGGAGCGGCGGCGGGAGGCAGACGGCGACGGGGACGACGGCAGCGACACGGCCGACGGCACCGACGAGGTCGAGGACCTGTTCCGCCACGGTTTCTGATCGGGCGACCTGGGACCATCTGGTCCGTCAGGGACGTTCAGCGTCGTGCGGGCGGCCCGACCTCCAGCAGTCGAGGGTCCACCGCGCCGTCGAGCCAGGTGAGCAGGACGTCGTTGAACAGGCCGACGTCCTCGATGTTCCAGATGTGGTGCATCTTCGGGGCCAGGCGAAGCTGCGCCTGGGGTGCGGCGCGGCCGAGCAGGGCGAGGGAGTCGCGGAACACCGACGGGTCGTGCTCGGCAGCGATGGCGAGGATCCGTCCCGAGCCCGGGTTCAGACCAGCTGGAATGCCGCCGGTGAACAGCTCGGTCGTGAGCGCCGACATGCTCTCCTTGCGCAGGGTGAGCCCGTGGGAGACGAGCTGTTCCCGCCCTTCTGCATCGAGCCCGTAGGCCTTCGCCTGCAACTCCCAGAACCAGCGAGCGTCCCAGAGCGCGATCTGCAGGCGGCTGAGGGCGCGAGCGGTGCGGCCGACGGGAGCGAGGATCGCACCGGTCGCGAGTGTCGAGCGGACGCGGTCCGGGTGACGTGCGACCACCCGCAGCGCCGTGACCGCACCGAGGGAGAGGCCGACGAGGTGGAAGGGCTCGGCGACCCCGAGCTCGTCGGCCCGGGCGATCACTCCGTCTGCCACAGCATCCAGACCCGGCCAGGTCTCGGCGGCGCGATGACCGAATCCGGGGAGGTCCAGGGCGAGCACCACGCGGTCATCGAGCGCACCCAGCTGTTCGGTCCACATCCAGTTCGCGACGGTTCCGCCGTGCAGGAGCACGACGGGTGCGGCTGACCCTGGTCCGAGGGGAGGGTGGAGTTCGGGGAAGGTGGTCACGGTAGTGATCTCTCGGTGTCGTCGAGCCAGCGGAGCTCGGCGCGGGCATGCGTGATGCCGTGGTCGAGGGTGGCGAGGCGCAGGGTCCCGGCGCGGTTCCCCTCGGCCTCGTCCGCGATCTCGGGGCGCATCCCCTCGAACTCGGCGAGCCGCTCGGTCACTGCCGTACGGCGGTCTGCGACGAGTGTGCGCAGGGCGCCGTCATCGAGCTCGTCGGCGAAGAACAGTCGGGCCAGGAAGGGGTGACGGGAGGGCTGCGGCTCCGGGGGCGAGGTCAGCCACAGCGCGAGCGCGTGCCGGCCAGCGTCGGTGAGGCGGTGCTCCTGCCGATCCGGGGCACCGTGGCCGGGGATCGTCTCGACCTCCGCGTAGCCCTCGGCGACGAGGGTGGCGAGGGTGCGGTAGATCTGAGATTTGTCGGCCCACCAGAAGTGCCTCACGGAGGAGTCGAAGTGCCTTTTGAGGTCGTATCCGGTCATCGGGGCGAGGGCGAGGAGCCCGAGGATGATGCGCGAGAGGTTCACACCACTAGTAGACAATGCACCTAGGTGACTTGTCTACTATTGCTGACCGGGCGCCGCACCCCCTCAGGCGGTGATGGTCAGGCTCGAGCGGCTGTCTGCGCCGCGGCGCACGTGGATCTGCTCGGGGATCTGGGCCTTCATGTCGCCGACATGGCTGACGATCCCGATCACGCGGCCGCTCTCGGCGAGCCTGCCCACCTCCCGCACCACGGTCTCGAGGGTCTCGGGGTCCAGGCTGCCGAAGCCCTCGTCGATGAAGAGGGTCTCCATCTGCACTCCCCCGGCCTCGCCCATGACGATGTCCGCCAGGCCCAGTGCGAGGGCGAGGGAGACGAAGAAGGTCTCGCCGCCGGAGAGGGTCTCGGGCACTCGCACCTGGTCGGTGCGGCGGTCCAGGACCAGCAGGTCCAGGCCCGTCTTCTTCGCGCCGCGGGCGCCGGTGTCACGCAGCAGCTCGAGGTCGGAGCCGGAGAACAGGGCGAGGCGGGCGTTGGCGGCCTCGATGACGGCGTCCAGCCGCCACATGAGCACGTAGGTGGAGAGCTGCACGCGCTCTCCGTCGGCCGAGCGGCCGGTGGCGAGGTCGGCGACCCGCACGGTGATGCCGGCGTCCTCGCTGACGCTGCGCACCTGGGCCGAGGCGGTCTCGAGCGCGGTGCGGGCGGCGGCGCCCCGCTCGGAGATGCCGCGCTGGCGGGCGGCGAGACCGGCGGCCTCGGTGGAGGCTGCCTTCGCGAGGGTGAGCTTCTCATCGGCGGCGACCACGGCGGCCTCGGCCGCCTCCTTGGCCTCGTCGCTCGCGGAGACCTCGGCGATGCCCTCTTCTGACATGCCGTCGGTGAGCCGGGACTCGTCGACGGCGCGGGTCTGGACGAGCTTCTGCAGGCGGGTGCGCTCTGCGGGGACGAGCACTGCGGCGCGGACCGCGTCGGGAGTGGCGAATCCGCTGGCGGACAGCGAGGTCACCGCCTCGTCGGCGAGCTCGGCGGCACGCTGCTCGGCCTCGGTGCGGGTGCGCAGCACCTCTCGCAAGGCGGTCGCGGCCCGGGCACGGTCGCTGTGGGCACGGCGACGCGCGGCGATGGAGTCGTCCTCCCCGCGGGCCTCGGTGACCTTGGTGCGGTCGCTCGCGAGTGCGTCGGCTGCGGCGGTGATCTCGGTGCTCTCGCGTTCGACGGCGAGGGCGTCGTCCTGCTTGCGGCGGGTGAGGTGCTCGGTCTCCTCGTCGAAGGCGGCCAGGGCTGTCTCGAGCTCGGCAGCCTTCGTCTCGGCGGCGCGCGCCGCCGTGACCTCGGCCTGCGCGGTGTCGACGGCGGTCTCGGCGGTCTCGGGGGTGAGGTCTCCGGCGGCTTCGCGGAGCCGGGTGAGCTCCTGGCCGGCCAAGGCGTGCGCCTGGTCGGCGCGGGAGTGCGCCGCTTCGGCAGCTTGGCGGGCCTGCTCGGCGACTTCGACCTGCTCGGGACTGACGGCATCGTCAGCAGCCCCTGCCGGGTGGGGGTGCTCGAGTGCGCCGCAGACGGGGCAGGCGTCACCGCCCGTGAGGTCGACGGCGAGCTCGGCGGCGATCCCGGCGAAGCGGCGGCGGCGCAGCTCGGTCTCCGTCGCCGCCCGTTCCTGGGCCGTGCGGAGGGTGGTGGTCGCCTGCTCGCGCAGCGTCTCGACCTTCTTCTCGTGGGCGACAGCAGATGAGGTGGCCTGCTGTCGCTCCTCGGCGGTGCGCAGGGCGAGGCGGGCATCGCCCAGCACGGCGGCGGCTTTGCGGGCTGCGTCCCGCACGGTGATCTGCTCGGTGCGGCGGGCGGGCCGCGCTCCGAGCTGTGCGGTGAGGGCAGCGAGGGCGGTCGTCGCCGCAGTGAGCTGCTCGCGTCGCGCGGCGAGCTTCTGCTCGCGGGCGGGCAGTGCTGTCTCGAGCTCGACGAGATCCTTGAGCGAGCCGGCCGCGGTGGTGGCTTCGTCGGCGGCGGCCATCAGCTTCTCGTCGGCGTCCTCCTCTTCCAGCAGATCCACGAGCTCGCTCTGCTGCGGCCGGGTGGTGCTCGCCAGCTTCGCCAGAGCCTCGACCGCGACGGCCACCCGGGTGGAGGCGGCGTCGCGGCGGCGCAGCACTTCGACGACGGGTCGCGCGGACTCGTCGCGCTGCAGCGAGGTGCGTCCGATCTCGAGGGCGGGCTTCTCCATCGAGAGGCGTGCAGCCAGGGCGTCGAGCTCACGGCGACGATCGATGCGCTTGCGTGCAGCCGTGGCGCTCTCGGCGGCGGTGCGCGCAGCCAGCTCGAACTCGCCTGCCGTCTCTGCAGCGCCCTGTGCGTCGTCAGCCCGCGCGATGACCGCCGCGAGGTGCTCCCCGGCGAGCACCGCCAGCGGTTCCAGCCGCAGCGCCGTCGCATGCTCGTTGAGCACGGCGCTCTGTTCTGTCTCGAGCGCGGTGGCCTCGGTGAAGCGGGCGAGCGCAGTGCCGAGGGTCTGCTGGGCGGCGTCGACCTCTCGCTTGGCCCGCTTCCGCATCTCCTCGAGCTGCTTCTCCACCGCGGCGTAGGTCTCGGTGCCGAAGACGCGCTGCAGCACGGCCTGGCGTTCCCCGGTGCCGGCGCGCAGGAAGCGGGCGAACTCGTTCTGGGGCAGCAGGACGGTCTGGGTGAACTGGTCGCGGGTGAGGCCGACGGCCCGTTGGATCTCGCGGCCCACCTCGTCGATGCGGGTCGCGATCGCTTCAACGCCGCTGCCGCCGCCGGCGGTGTCGGCGATGACATCGGGGATCAGCTGCGGGGAGCCGATCCGCCAGAGCACGGCTTTGGCCTGCTCCTTGGTGGTGCCGGTGCCGCGCAGCTTCTGGCGCTGGAACTCGGGCTGGCGGCGCACCCGGTAGATCCCGGAGGCGGTCTCGAACACCATGTCCACCACGCTCGCCTCGGTAGGGGCGGCGAACTGGGAGCGGATCCGGTCGCTGCTGGTGACAGCGCCAGCGACCTGGCCGTAGAGGGCGTAGACGATCGCGTCGAGGATCGTGGACTTGCCAGAGCCGGTGGGGCCCTCGAGCAGGAACATGCCGCTCGCACCGAGGGCGGCGAAGTCGATCCGGGCGGTGCTCGCGAAGGGACCGATCCCGGTCAGTTGCAGGTGATGGAGCTTCACGAGGCTTCCTTCTGGCGGCGCACCGCGGTGTAGGCGCGGTCCAGGACGTCATGCTCGGCGGCGGTGGGGGCGGCGCCGGTGACGTGGGCGAGGAATTCGTCCATCACCTCGAGCGGGTTCTGCTCGCGGCGCACCACCGGGGTGCCCGCGCGCGCCTCCCTGCCCTCCGGTGCGTACTCGGTCAGCAGCAGGTCGGGGTACGCCTCACGCAACTGTTCCTGCAGGTGGGCGGGGCGAGCCGGGTCGGTGACGATGGCTTTGATCCAGTCGCCGCCGTGCTCGTCGCGCTGGCTGAGGATCTCTTCGAGGGTGCCGCGCAGCTCGGTGAGTGGGCGTGGGACGGGGGTCTGGATCCGTTCTACGGACACTGCCGCTCGGCCGTTATCTCTCGGGGCGCCGAGTTCGACCAGCAGCACGGACTTGTGGTGGTGGCGCTCGGAGAAGGAGAAGGCCAGCGGGGAGCCGGAGTACCAGGCGGGGGCACCGACGGTGCGGGTGAGGTCCTGGCAGCCGTGAAGGTGGCCGAGGGCCAGATAATCGATCCCGCCGAGCACCCCCGCGGGGACGGAGTCGACGCCGCCGACTGCGAGGTCGCGTTCGGAGTCGCTGGCCTCGCCACCGGTGACGAAGGTGTGGGCGAGCACGACGATGCGGGCGCCGGGGTGGGCGGCGGCGCGCTCGTGGACGCGGTCCAGTGCGGCACGGGTGACGGCCTCGTGACTGCGGGCCAGCGGCGGCTCCCCCTCGCCGACCAGCTCGGTGCGCGCACGGTCAGGTTCGAGATAGGGCAGGCCGAAGAAGAGCACCTCGCCGTGCTCGTCTTCGACGCTCACGGGGTGCTCGATGCCGGGGACGTCGGTGAGCAGGTGGACGCCTGCCTTCATCAGGCCGCGGCCGAAGCCGAGCCGTTCCGGGGAGTCGTGGTTGCCGGAGGTGAGGACCACGGTGGCGCCGGTGTCTGCGAGGCGGGCCAGTGCACTGTCGAGCAGCTTCACGCTGCTCACCGCGGGGACAGCGCGGTCGTAGACGTCGCCGGGGATGACGACGACGTCGACCTGCTCTGCCCGGACCAGGGCCACCAGCCAGTCGAGGAAGACGGCCTGATGCTCGTGCAGGTCGACCTTGTGCAGGGTGCGTCCCAGGTGCCAGTCCGAGGTGTGCAGGATCTTCATGCCCCGAGCCTACGAGCGGGGACTGACAGCCGGCACCGCCATGCACAACCGGCAGGTCAGACCACCGGCAAGTCACACCACCGGCAAGTCCTGGGCATGCCGACGTCCCGGAGCACGGGAGAGTGCGCCAGGTGCGGCGGGATCTACGTGGGCCGACAGCCACGACGGCCACCTGACGCCACCGGGACTCCGGTGAACCAGTGCACCGGGGTGCTGGCGCGGCGACCAGTGGGCGAGTCAGTAGGGCGGGGGCCCGTACTCGTCCCAGGGTCCGGGCGGGATCTCGGTCCCGCCTGGCGGTGGTGGTGGTGGTGGCGGTGCCGACGGCGGTGGCGGTGGCGGTGCCGACGGCGGTAGCGGTGGCGGTTCATCCTTGCCGGTCGCAGGCTCAGTGGCCGGCTCCCCGGCATACGTGCCGCGCAGGAAGGCGACCCACGCGCGCTCGAGATCTGCGGCGATCTGGAGGCTCGCGGTGTCGAGTTCGTCGGTCGCGGTGGCGACGTCGCCATGGTGGCCGATGGCCCAGCGGGTCCGGCCGGGTTCACTGGCCCGAGTCGGGAGGCGAGTGGGGTCCAGGAGGCCGTTGGTCTTGTCAAGATGGTGCTGCCAGCACAGCAGATGGAGGTTCTCGATCTCGGTGAGCCCGCCCTCCCCCGGGGTGCCGCGCAAGCATTCCTCGATGTGATCGCACTGGGAGGCCCAGGAGGTGGGCCGGGTGCAGCCGGGGACCGCGCACTGGGCATTGCGCAGGCGCATGTGCTCGAGCATCGCGGCGGTGGGTTCGAATCTGTCCGCGGGCAGCGGGAGGAAGGCTCCGCTGCAACGGTCCGTGAGGACTCGGTACCAGGTGCCCGTGCTGCCGGCGAGAGAGCGGGCGAGCGCTGGGGGAAGCGGGATGGTGCCGTCGAGGCTGCCGGGTTCATCCGAGGCGCCGAGGAGGGTGAGCGCGGGGACGGTGATGTTCAGGCGGAACCGCTCGCCGGGGACATGCACTCCCTCGAGGTCCAACGCCGCCGTGGTCATGAGCACGAACCGCAGCTGGTTCAGCGGCAGTGCCTTCCCGGTGTCCAGGACCGTGCCGTCCGGGTCATGCGGGATCGGGGTGCCGTCGCGAAGCGCGGCGCGCTGGGCCGCTTGGATCGCCCGGGCAGACTCGTCGAGCTGCTTCCACTGCGCGAGGATCTCCGGGATCGGACCACTGATCTGGAGAGTCCCCATCCCAGGTGCGACGCTCGGCAGCAGGTCGACGCTACGGGTGAGCGCGGCGAGCGGATCCGGGTGCTCCTCACGCTGTTCGAGCAGCGCAATGAGCTTCTTCAGCAGGGTGAAGAAACGTTCCGCGGTGATATCCGGGGACCAGGAGGCGACAGCGATATCCAGATTCTTGCGGGAGCTGTCGGAGAGCTGGCGAGAAGTTTTCAGCATTTTCTGGAACCACGCCGCGGGCAGGTTCCCGGATTCCAGCTCCACAAGGCACTGCGGAAAGAGGTGCACCGCCTGGTAGGCGTCCCGCAGCTGCCAGCCGGCGGCACCGCGTGTCACCCTCAGCGCGAGACCGGCCCGCAGAGTCTCCACCTCATCGAGCTCGGTGACCTCCTCATATCCGCCGTCGTGCTCATAGAGGTCAGCCAGGGCGCGATACTTCTCCGCCAGGCAGAGCGCGGTGCGCTTCTCCGCATCCCACACTCGCTGGGTGGCCTCGCTGAGCTGAGGGTCGTCCATGCTCTTCCCGCGGCGGGGCAGTGACTCACGGGTGAGCGCCTGGCGCGCTGTGACGATCCGCAGGTGCGTGGGAAGCGACGCAAGGAAGGCTGCGTCGGCCGATTCGTCGCGACCCTCGTCATCGAACAGCGACGACGAATTCTCCACGGCGCTCATAGCGCTCCCCCTCCTTGCCGCCTCGCATCTGGTCGCGGACTCCGAAGTCCGCGAGGGGCGGGCCTCCCTGCCCATCCGACACCTCGATTTTATCGGAATGCCCCGACAATCGACAGGACGCGGGCCAATTGTGGATAACTTTCAGACAGCATCCCAGAACGCCCAGAGGGCTGGGCCCTGAGACATTCTTTCCTCCACAGTGCAGGGTTATCCACAATGCGGAGGCGAGGAGGGTGTTCCACCGGATGGATGGGCGCTGGCAGCCCAGGGCTCTCGCCCTGGAACGGGCCTGGCCGTCGGCGCGGTCCGTCCTGCGGCGTCATTGTGGGGACGGCCTCCCCGTGACCTCGGGGCCGGGACGGCGTAGCGTGCGAACATGACCGCCGACGATCAGTCCACTCCCGCCTCCTCTCCCGCCGATCCCACCGCAGAACTCACCGCCGACGTCGTCGTGATCGGCGGTGGGCCAGTGGGCGAGAACATCGCCCAGTACGCGATCGAGGGCACCGACCTCACCGCGATCCTCGTCGAGGGCGAGCTGCTGGGCGGCGAATGCTCCTATTACGCCTGCATGCCCTCGAAAGCGCTGCTGCGGCCGCTCGCCGTCGCGGGCGCTGCGGCGAACCTGCCAGGGATCAGCACCCCGGAAGTCGACCGCGAGGCGCTGCTGGCCCGGCGCGACACCTGGGTCTCGCACTATGACGACTCCGGGCAGATGGAGTGGGCCAAGGGCGCAGGCCTGCAGGTGGTGCGGGGGCACGGACGGATCATCGGCGAGCGCGAGGTGCTGGTCGAGGCGGTGGACGGCGGAGGGCCGACGCTCGTGCGCACCACCCGCGCCGTCGTGATCGCGACCGGCTCCCAGGCGGTCACCCCCGATGCGCTGAAGGAGCTGCTGCCGTGGACCTCACGCGATGCGACTGGGGTGCGCGAGGTGCCGGGCGAGCTGGTGATCGTCGGCGGCGGCGTGGTCGCGGTCGAGGCGGCGACCTGGATGGCAGCGCTCGGCAGCGAGGTCACCCTGCTGGTGCGCGGCGGCACACTGCTGTCAGGCTTCGAGCCCTTCGCCGGGAAGCACGTGCAGGACGGCCTGGAAGCTCTCGGCGTCGACGTGCACCTGGGCACCACCGTGCTCTCCGGCGAACGCGACGGAGCCCGGGACACCGGGCTCGGCCAGCTCCACGGCGGGCGGGTCACGCTGCAGATCGAGGACTCGAGCGGGCGGCGGGAGGTCGTCGCCGACGAGGTGCTGGCAGCGACAGGTCGGCGGCCTCGACTCGCCGATGTCGGCCTCGCATCGATCGGCCTGGTCCCGGAGGACGTCACGGGTGCGGAGCGCCCCACCTCGGACGATGCCACCGGCGCGCCGCTGCCCGAGTGGCTGCACGCCGTGGGCGATGCGAGCGGGGAGGCGCCGCTGACGCACTGGGGCAAGTACCGGGCCCGCGTGATCGGGCAGGCGATCCGCGCCGGCGCCACCGGAGAGGCGCTCGAGCCGGTGCCCGAGTCCGTCCCGGTGCCGCAGGTGGTGTTCACCGATCCGCAGGTCACCTCCGTCGGCCTCACCGAGGCGGCGGCCCGGGAGGCCGGGCACGATGTGGTCACCTCGCAGGTCCCCTTCAGCGGGGCGGCCGGTTCTGCGCTGCTGCGCGACGACGTCACCGGCACCGCCCAGCTGGTGGTCGATCGAAGGACGCGCACGCTGGTGGGAGCGACCTTCGTCGGCCCCGATGCCTCCGAGCTGATCCATGCCGCGACCATCGCGATCGTCGGGCAGGTGCCGGTGCACGTGCTGCGACACGCGGTGCCGAGCTATCCGACCGCCTCCGAGCTGTGGCTGCGCCTGCTCGAGGAGCTGCCGCGAGAGCTGCGCGCGGGCTGAACAGGGCTTCCGCACCGCCCTCCTCCCTTCGGAGGAGATGACAGATAACACTGGTCCCGGGGCCGACGGATCGGGTGGAATGGGGTGTGCCGCGACTCCGCGGCGCCGTCCCGCACCACCTCGGAGGATCATGTTCACGCGGCTGAAGCGCTCCCGCCAGCTCCGGCGGGCGAAGCCCGGTGACGGCAGCGCGCTGAAGGATCTGCGCTGGTGGCAGCTGCTGACGCGCACCCAGTTCTTCCTGGATCCGGCCGAGCCCGAGGGCCGCCCTGCGCGCTACACCGTGGACGTCCGCTATCTCGCCAGCGAGCTCGAGGGCGGGAAGATCGCCGAGGGCGCCCGCCATGCACCGGTGGCGCTTTATCGCGATGGCCTGCAGCAGCAGATCGCGACGCCGCCGGTGGCCTTCGCGGTGCCGGGCGGGGTGATCGAGGTGGCGACCAGCACCTACGGGCTGACCCGGATGCATCATGTGCCAGAGGGCAGTCGCGAGGGGCGCACGCTACGTCCGCATCAGCGCTCACTCGAGGGCCTGCGAGCCCGTTTCGGCCGACGCCACCCGGGCCCGAGCCGGGCGATCGGAGCGCTCGCGGTCCTCATCCTCTTGATGGGCCTCGTGCTGATGGTGCCCCAGGCCGCAGAGCTGATCACGAGCCTGGATCCGGTCGCCGAGCGGGTGGGCACCTTCACCTCCCCGATACAGCTGCCGGCCTGGGCGAACACCTCGCTGATCATCGCCGGCGCGCTGGCGGCGAGCGAGCGGGCACTGACCCTGCGGAACCACTGGCTGATCGATGCGGACACGACGTGGACCAGCTTCGGCTGAGGCTCCAGCTGCTGCCGGCCGCCCACTGATTGCTGTCCCGCGGCGAGGAAACCGGTCGCCGCGCCCCCGCCCTTCGTCGTACCGTCGGTGCCATGCCCCCGCTGCCTCCGCCTCTCGACCAGCCCGCAGGGCCTGACGCGCTCTACGCCGATCCGCGCCTCGCCGCCTGCTACGACACCTTCGACGGGGAGCGCGACGACCTCGACCACTACTGCACGATCCTCACCGAGCTCGGTGCACACTCGGTGATCGATGTGGGCTGCGGGACCGGCGCGCTCGCGGTGCGTCTGGCGGCCGACGGGGCCTCGGTGACCGGCGTGGATCCCGCTCTCGCGTCCCTCGAGGTGGCGCGTGGGAAGCCGCACGCCGAACAGGTGCACTGGATCCACGGCACCGCGCCGGACCTCCCGGCGCTCGACGCCGACGCCGCCGTGATGACCGGCAACGTCGCCCAGGTGTTCGTCTCCGACGAGGCGTGGGCTGAGACCTTGCGCGGGATCCGCGCGGCACTGCGCGACGGCGGGGCGCTGGTGTTCGAGTCCCGTCGTCCCGAGCGCCGGGCCTGGGAGGAGTGGCAGCAGGACACCGCGGAATCACGTCATGAGGTGCCCGGGCTGGGGCTGGTCCGCTCCCGCCCCACCCGCTTCGAGGTCGCGCTGCCCCTGGTCACCTTCGCCGATGAGTTCACCTTCGAGGACGGCTCCACGCTCACCTCGACCTCGACGTTGCGTTGGCGCACCGAGGCGGAGCTGCGCTCCACGCTCACGGAGGCCGGGTTCGCGGCCCAGGAGTTCCGCGACGCCCCGGACCGGCCCGGGCGAGAGTTCGTGGTGGTCGCCCGGGCGGTGTGAGGGCACCCGACGGCGGCGCGGGCTCAGCCCTCAGCGCCAGCTTCGGTGCCGGTCCCGGTGTAGAACCCGTAGGTGGCGTCGGCCCGCTGCTGGGCGACGTCCGCATCCTCTCCGGAGGCGGTGTGGGCCACGGCCCAGCCGTCCGCCGCGCCGCGGTAGAAGGAACGACCCTCCTCGGTGAAGGCCCAGGCCTCCGCCTCCGACGGGGCGAGCGACCCCCCGGTCGCGCCGAGGTGCAGGGCCAGGCCCAACAGGCCGCCGTCCCAGCCGACGCCCGTGGCGCCGGGGCCGAAGGTCTCCCACATCTCGGCGGGGATGTCCGCGGTGAGCGAGGTGTGCTCGAGCTCGAAGCGGGTGGTGTCCTCGCCGTCGGCGGCCAGGCGGATGGTCAGCCAGGACACCCCGCCCATCATCTCCCAGGTCACGGAGTACTCGGCGGTGCCGTCGGCCGGAGGTTCGCAGGCGAGGATCTCGCCGCCGGCGTTGCCCTCGAACTGGTAGCGGCCGCCGAGCTGGAGGTCGCCGCTGATCGGCAGGAACCAGCGCTGGATGCGCTCGGCGGTCGTGACCGCATCCCAGACGTCGGCGAGCGCGGCGGGGTAGCTCTGCTCGAGCGTCTGGACGTGCGCGGGGGCGCCATCCCGCTCCTCGACGCGATAGGCGCGAGTGACGGACTGCAGCTGGGTGGGGACATCGACCATGTCAGGTCTCCTTCTCGATAGTGGTGGTGGAACTGATGGTTTCTGCGCTGAGCCGGCGCTGCCGCTTGCCGCGAGCGAGCTCGGTGCCGAGCGCGTCGAGCTTCGGCAGCCAGAAGCGCTCGAAGGGGCTGAGCCAGTCCTTCGCCTCGCGCGGGCCGCGAGCGTCGACCGCATAGAGCCGTCGTCGCCCCTCGGCCCGGACGGTCGCGAAGCCGTGCTCGCGCAGGACACGCAGGTGCTGGGAGACGGCCGGCTGGCTGATCCCGAACTCCTGCTGCACGATCTCGCCGATTTCCCCCGCGCTGAGCTCCGGGGTGCCGCCCACGGGCGCATCAGGATCCCCGTCGTCGGCGAGGAGTTCGAGGATCCGCCGCCGCACGGGGTCGCCGAGGACATCGAGCGCGTGCATGCCCTGATCCTCCCCTCGAATAACGCATAAGTCAAGTCTTATGCATTGCGAGTGTCCTCCCTCAGCGGCGAGTGGCCAGCACGATCGCCCGGTAGGCGACGCCGAGCAGCACCAGGGCCACCCCGGCGACGACGGTGCTGCCGGGCAGCGCTGCGACCAGCAGCACGCAGCCGACGAGGCCCAGCACCTGCAGCACCTTCGGGAACAGGCGCCACTGGCCCACCTGGGTGAGCGCGGCGAGGTTCGCGACCGCGTAGTACAGCAGCACCCCGAAGGAGGACGCGGCGATCGCGACCAGCACGTTCGAGGCCAGCAGCACCAGCAGCACGATCGCGATCCCGGCGACCGCTTCGGCCCGCTGCGGCACTGCGTAGCGGTTGCTGGAGCGGGCGAGCGGGCGGGGCAGGTCGCCGCCGCGCGCCATGGCGAGCATGGTGCGGGAGACCCCCGCGACCAGGGCGAGCAGGGCGCCGGAAGCAGCGGCGACCGCACCGACGGTGATGACCACGCTCCACGCCTCGCCCGCGCCCACAGCCTGCAGGGCGGCGAGGAAGGGTGCGGGCCCCCAGCCCTGGTCCCCGGGGGCGGGGCCGACGAGGACCAGCACGATCGACAGCGCGAGGTACAGCACCGCCACCACGCCGAGGGCCACCAGGATCGCGCGGGGGATGGTGCGGCGCGGGGCGATGACCTCCTCGCCGAGGGTGGCGACCCGGGCGTAGCCGGCGAAGGCGAAGAACATCAGCGCCGCCGCCTGGATCACGGCGAGCACGATCCCGGCCGCTCCCCCGGTCCCGGCGCCGAGCACCGCTGCCAGTCCCCCGTCCCACAGCCCGGCGCGGGCACCGGCGAGCGGGCCCGGCACGACCCAGGCTCCTGCGCCGCCATCGCCCGCCGCGCCCGCAGCGTCCGCAGCACCGGTGCCCGAAGCGGTCAGCAGGCCGACGAGCAGCCTCCCGCCGGTCAGCACCAGCGCAGCGAGCGCGACCGTGACCAGCACCCGGGCCAGCGCCGCGGTGCGGGTGATGCCCACCAGGTTCACGCCGGTCAGCGCCACCACCACGAGTGCCGCGACGATCCGCTGGAGCGGTTCGGGCACCAGGTAGGCGGAGATCACCAGGGCCATCGCCGCGCAGGAGGCGATCTTCCCGATCACGAAGCACCAGCCGGCGAGGAAACCCCACCAGTTGCCGAGCTGCTCGCGCCCGTAGTGATAGGTGCCGCCGGAGCTGGGATGCTGGGCGGCCAGCTGCGCGGTGGAGGTCGCATTGCACAGGGCGACCGCGGCGGCGATCAGCACCGCCAGCGGGGCGAGAGCGCCCGCGAGGTCCTGGGCGGCGCCGAGGGAGACGAAGGCTCCCGCGCCGATCATCGAGGCGAGACCGATCACGACGGCATCGCGCAGTCCCAGCCGGCGGGCGAGCCCCCCAGGGATGGGGCCCTGGGACGTGAGCCGGCCGACGGCGGGGTTGGTGGGGACGGGGCCGTCCAGCTCGGAGCTGCCGGGAGTGGTGGTCATGAATTCCGTTCGATGAGGGCGCCGACATGGCGGGACGCCGGCGGTGCGCATTGCCGACGAAGGTCGGTGTGCACGGCCGGCGTCCCCATCATGCAGGTCAGGAGTGGCGGGGCGCCATCGCCAGGTGCGTCAGCGCCCCCGGCCCGCGCCGTGAGGGTCAGTCCTGTTCGGACAGGTACGTGATCTGCTGATCCACGCTGAGCCGGTACAGGAACGCGGCAGTCGCGTCACGGTTGGTGGCGTTCAGCGGCCGGTAGGTCCCATCGGTCCAGCCGGTGCTGATCCCCTCGGACTTCATCCACGCGATCTCCGTGGCGAACTGGGTGTTCGCCGGGACATCCTTGAACACCGCCGAGGTCGGTTCCGAAACATCCGGCGAGCCGGCGTAGCGGTACACGAACGCCGCCATCGCATCCCGCGCGATCGGAGTGGTGGGACGGAACGTACCGTCCGACCAGCCCCGGGTGATGCCCTGCTGGTGCGCCCAGATGATCGCCTCGTAATGCTCATCGCCGCGCTCGACGTCGGTGAAGGGCTCGGTGCGCGGCGGGTCCACGTGGGGTGATCCGGCCATCCGCCACAGGAACGCGGCCATCGCGTCGCGGTTCACCGGCTGCAGGGGACGGAAGGTGTTGTCGGACTCCCAGCCGGTGGAGTAGCCCTCGCTGCGCATCCACATGATCTCGTCGTAGAACATGTTGCTCGGCGGGACGTCGGCGAAGTCTGCGGGCTCGGCCGGCGTATCCGGGAAGCCGCCGTCCAGGCCCACGATCATCGGATCGTGGTCGGAGGAGGCGAAGGGGCCGGTCTCGTAGAGGTCGGTGAGGTTGTTCTGGTAGCGGGCGTACTGGGCCATCACGGACTCGGGGCCGTTGATCTGCCAGTCGTCCGCGCCGCTGACCCGCTCGGCGCCGGAGGCGTTGGCGATCACGTGGTCCAGGGAGCCGACCATCCCACCGTAGCTGTACGACCAGCCCTCGGGGTCATGGGTCTCGCCGAGGTTGACGAAGCCCTCCGCGTAGAAGAGCTGCAGCGGCTCCTCCCGGGTGTAGGCGTTGAAGTCGCCACCGTGGAAGACGTCCTCGACACCGAGCTCAGTCGCAGTCACATCACCCCAGGTCAGCAGTGCCTCTGCCTGCTGCATGCGGGAGGTGCGGGCATTGCCCTGCACCGGGTCCTCGGGGAGGGCGGAGTCCTCGGCATCGCTCGAGCCCTTGGACTTGAAGTGGTTGATGGTGAAGAAGAACGGCTCGCCCTCCACCTGCTCGCCCTCGACCTGCTCCTCGCCGCTGCCCTGGACCGGGACGAAGACCTGACCGATCGGCTCACGGGCGTTGTTGAAGGCCTCGTCACCGGCGAGGATCTGCGCGCCGCCCTGTGGCGTGACCGCAGCAGGCTGGTAGATGATCGCGTTGGTGATGGCGTCCTGGCCGCCCTCGAGGCCGAGCGCCTCGTAGGCGTCACCGGTGGAGATGTAGGCCCAGGTGCCCTCGCCGTCCTTCTCGTTCAGCGCGGCCACCAGGGTGGCGGTGGCCTCGTCGGACTCCTCGCCCAGGCGGGCGGAGTTCTCGATCTCGGTCAGGCCCACCACCTCGGCGCCGGTGCCGGAGATCGCGTCGACGATCTTGGACTGCTGGCGCTCGAGGTCGTCGGCTCCCCAGGCGCCGCGCAGGTCGCAGCCGCCGCGCACGGTGGTGCCCTCGCCGTGCATGTCGGTGTACGGCTCGCAGCCGGGGGTGTCCTCGCCGAGGGTGGTGAAGTAGTTCAGCACGTTGAAGGTGGACAGCTGCAGGTCACCGCCGACGTCATCGGGAGCATCCTCGCGGGTGTTCTCGAAGTCGACCCCATCGGACTCCGCAGAGGTCCAGGGGGTGGTGACGTTCAGCCGCCACTGGTCGAAGGTAAAGGCGACCACAACGGGCTGGGCGAAGGTGGGGGCGGCGCCCACGCGCACCGGCTCCTCGGTGGTCAGCCAGCTCATCGGCTCACCGGGATTGTTCTGGAAGTTCGTGGTGCGGCCGTCATCCAGCAGGATCATCTGCTCGGCGCGGCTGGCGAAGTAGGCGGTGGCCTCCTCACCGGGGCGCATGATGTCCCCGGCCTGCAGCAGCGGCTCGTCGCCGATCGCGAGGGTGACCTCGCCGAAGCGGTTCGTGTCGTACACGTCGGTGACGGTGAAGTCGCCCTCGCCCGGCAGGTAGAGCATGTGCTCGAGGCTCTCACGCTGCGCGTCCTCGGTGGGGAAGCCGCCGGAGAGGGTGGCGGGCACGACGGGGGCGAGCGCCTCGGTGAGGATCTCGAGACCGTCCGCGCCGACGCTGACCTGCGTGGAGTCGAAGTACTCGGAGACCTCGCCGGTCACGCGCACGGAGTCGCCGATCGCGACCTCGCTCGCCGTCGCGGCGGAGTACACGAACACGGCGGTGGAGCCGGTGTGGGTGCCGAGGTCCAGCGCCCCGCCGGTGCCGGCGGCCTGGATGATGTAGCCGTTCAGGCCACCGGTGGCGTACACCGCGGTGACCACACCCTCGGTGGTGACGGCCTGGCCGGCGAGCGGGCTGGCCGCGCCGGTGCCCTGGATCTCGGCGATCGTCGCCGCGATGGCGTCGGCCGGCGGCTCGTCGTCCCCGCCACCGTCATCCCCGCCGCCTGTGAGCTCCCCCGGGGTGGGGTCGCCTGCGGCGAAGTCGGTGGAGTTCTCACCGGTGGCTGCGATCCGGGCGACCGAGGTGGAGTTGGAGGTGCCGGGCGCTGACGCCTCGCCGGAGAAGGTGGTGGCGCCGCCCCAGCCCACGAGATCCACGACGGCCGGGTCCTCGGCGCAGGTGGTGCCGGTGCACTGCAGGGTGCCCTCGGCGTCGGAGAGGGCGAACACGCCCCCGGAGCCGGAGGCGTTGATGCCGCCGGTGAGATCCGCCGCGGGCAGCGGGTCGCCGTTGCCGTTGCCGGCGGCGAGCTGGACGAGGAAGGTGCCGCCTGCGGGGACGCTTCCCTCGAGGGCGACGGTGTTGTTGAAGGAGCCGGTCTTGGAGGCGTACTGCAGGCTCCAGCCGTCGATCGAGACTGCGGCGTCGGAGGTGTTCACGAGCTCGACGAAGTCGTTCTGGAAGGCGGCGCCGCTGTTGCCGCCGCCTCCGTAGATCTCGTTGATCTGGATCTCGCCCGGGGCGACGATCGCGGCCTGGGCCGACGGGGTGAGGCCGGGGGCGAGGCTGATGCCGAGGGCCAGCGCGGCCGCGCCGGCGCCGACGCGGGCCAGGTGGGTGCGCAGCGCGGCGCCGTGGGTGGGGGTGCTCATGGCGGGGACTCCTGGTGGGGGCGAGGGATGGCGCGTGCACAGTCGCTGACGCGGAGCGGGCGGGATGCGGAACGGGTGCGATGCGGAGCGGGCGGGGTGCGGAGCGAGTGGGGTGCGGAGAGGGTGGGGTGGGACGACGGCGCGGGGCGGGGGGGGGGGGGCCCGGGCCGCGCCGGGGGGTCAGTGCAGGTGGGTGA